>JAYTVY010000624.1:0-2499 GCA_043743755.1 Bryobacterales bacterium
GGCGATGAGTAGTCCACCGCCGGCTGGAAGCGCGTGATAGATGCGGCCGAGCAGCGTGCGGATCTTCGGTTCGGACCAGTCATGCAGGATGCGGCCCACGGCATAGAGGTCCGCTTGGGGCAGCGGATCGGTGAAGAAATCGCCGGGCATCGTTCCGGGGAACAGTTTCGCCACCGAGGGAAGGTCGAAAACCACGGCTTCCAGTCCTGGATAGCGTTCGCGAGCCGCGGCGGCGAGATGGCCGCTGGCGCCGCCCAGATCCACCATGCGATGAAACCGGCTGAGGTCGAAGGCGGCCGCGACGCGCGGCGAACTGAGCTGCCCGAATCCGTGCATGCCGGTGAGAAACTCGCGCATCGCGTCTTCAGTGCTGTAGAAATGCGAAAAGATGGGACCATCCAACCCAAAGGTCTGCTTCCAGCGGTGGCTGCCTTCGCGGACCGCGTCTTCCAGATTCGCCCACATGGGATACAGAACCCGATTCGAGTAATTGACGTAACCCGCCAGCGTATCCGGGCTGTCCTTGCGTAAATACCGGTCCGATTCGCTGGTGTTGCGATACACGCCGTCGTGTTTTTCGAGCAAGCCGAGCGCGATGCACGCATCGAGCAGCCGCCCAATTTCCGCGCCGCCCAGATCGTCCGCGGTGGCCGGCGTGCGGTCAAACACCCCCAGCGCAACGGCCGCGAACATGGTCTTGGAACGGCGGAAAGCCTCAATCAGATCGACGACGTTTGCGGAAGTGATCATATCCCAGAATCGGCAGCGGCTTTCCCCGATACTCTACCGCGCCCGGGGTTCCTTTCGTTATGACGCCGATACGTTCGCCAGGCACGCGAACTCCGGGCGGCGCCGTGTAGAGCAACTCGTAATCTTCGCCGTCATGGAGAGCCTGTTGCTCAGTGGCGCCAGCGAGAAGCGGCACGCGGTCCAGCGCCGCGGAGACGCCGGAGGCCACACACAGGCGGTGCAGATCCAGCGAGAGACCATCGCTGAGATCAATCGCCGACGCCGCTTTCCCGCGCAGCTTGCGGCCGATATCGAGGCGCGGTGCGATTGTCCGGCGATTCCGCCAGCCGCCTAGCGGTCCCGATACATAAACAATATCCCCCGGCCGCGCGCCATCGCGGCGAATGGCTTTGCCGGACGGAACCGACCCGCACACCATCACGTCGCAGACGAGCTTTTCCGAATGGGACAGATCGCCACCGGCCAGCGATGTTCCTGTTTCATCGGCAAGCTTCAAGAGGCCGCGATAGAATGCGGCGGTCCACTTTCGATTGGCCCAGTCGGGGAGCGCCAGCGACACCAGGCAGAAGCGCGGCCCGCCGCCCATGGCCGCGATGTCGCTCAGGCTGCGGGCCAGCGCGCGGCGGCCGAGATCGGCTGGCTTCTGAGTGCGCTGGAAGTGCACATCCTCGAGAAAGAGGTCGATGGTGAAGAGCAAATCCTCTCCGCGCTGGGGGCGGAAGATTGCGCAATCGTCACCGATGCCGAGCACCACGCCTCCACCGCGGGTGCGCGGCAGCCGGCTCAGCAAGCTGGCCTCATTCACGCGACGCTCACCAGGCCCGATGGCAGCTCTTCGCCGAATACTTTTCCAAGATCCTCTTCGCGCTCGCCTTCGAGCGCCGGCAACAGCGCTTCGGGGATCTTGCGGCGGATCGCGTCCAGGGTTCCCGCCGGCAGATCGCGAGTTGCGTCGCCCGTACGGCGTGCGATTGCAACCAGCGCATCGTCGGCGGTGGGCACTTTGGTGAGCGCATCGGCCCAGCGAGCCGCGGTGACGGCGGGAATCACCTGATTGTTGGGGCCGTAAAAGAGCTTGCGCGCGCCCAGACGGGAGAGGCACCACAACGCGGGGTTTACCTCGCCGCCCTTCACGCGCGCGATCAGAGCGTCGCCCAGCTGCGTCTTGGTGGTGATGGGGAGCAGTTCGAGGCTGGACGCCGTACGCCACATTTCGCGCAACAGGCTATTGTTCAGCCGCGGGCGCTTACCGGCTCGCGGAAGCAGCGCGGGCGAAAGCCGCTGGAAAATATCCGCTTGCTGATTCTTGTTCAGCCCCCCGGCCACGCGGCCCCAGAAGATCCACCACTCGCTCTCATTCTGAACCTGATTCGCGAACTGCAATCCGCCGGCATAAATGCGGCGCGCCAGTTCGAGACGATAATCGTCGCCGGGAAAGCCGAAACCGGGGCGCAGGCAGAATCCGCACAGGTTTAGCCAGCGCGCTTCAAGCGCCGCCGATTTCTTACGGCCGTCGGCATGTTCCAGCATACGGTCCGCCATGCGGCGAATCGCGCTCAATGGCCACGAATTACGCCCCAGCGCGAGCGTCTGCTCCAGCTTTCCCGGCAACTCCTCGGGCGCGAGCGATGCCGACTGGAACGCCGCGTCGAGCAAGCCAAGCGATTTTTCCAGGGCTTCATCACTCACCACCGCCGCCGGACGCGACGCGCCCGCCGCTGTGGCGGCCGCTTTGCGCAGCTCGAATTG
>JAYTVY010000625.1:0-18602 GCA_043743755.1 Bryobacterales bacterium
CTCTTCGACAAGCTGGGCCAGCTCAAAGCCGAAACGCTGGTCATCACCGACCAAAGCAACTCCGAAGCAGGCAAGGTGGCCAAACATGCCGTTTGCGTACCTCTTTCGCTGCAGGAAATCCATACGCCCATCCCTTACATCATCCCGGCGCAGTTATTCGCGGCCTGCCTCGCGGAACAAAAGGGACTGGACCCCGACCAGCCGCGCACCATCAGCAAAGTAACGAGGACCTTATGAGCGAAAAAGAGAAATGCACCGCATGCGGTGGATCGGGCCAATGCCCGGATTGCAAGGGAACCAGCAACGCGGGCCAGTGCTTCCGCTGCGGTGGCAGCGGCGCGTGCGCGCAATGCCAGGGATTCGGAGTGCGGGAGAAGAAATAGCTACCACTCGCCCTTGGCCGGCGTCGCCGGCAATTTCCCCAGCAGTTCGTACAGCGACACTATCCCTGTGTTCAGCATCCGCTCGCCGGTGCCCACTTCCACCATGGTGACGGTGGAATCCGCACCGTAGCCGCCTCGCACCGCGGCCGCGATGGTTGGGAAGTAGGCGAAATATCCATTCGTGTAGCCGAGAAAGAATGTATTTGGAAGCGGGCTCTTGGCGCGGAGCTGCGTCTGGAATTCGACGAACGGCTCGCCCGGCATGGTGACAAACGCGATGTCTTTGTTCAGCAGCAGCGTGGTCACCGGCAGATCCATGCTCTCGCGCAATAGCCGCGCCGCCCGCGACGGTTCCAGATGATACCGTTCTTGCAGTACTTCCCTCAGTAGAGGAAGATTCCAGCGCGACTTCGCGTGTACCACCGTGGTCTTTGAAGTCACCGAGGCCGGTTCGGGGAAACGCGTCTGTATCCCGCGGGCCACACGCACCGCTTCCGCGGCCAGCTTGCGACCCGTCTGCTGCATCGCCGCCACGGCGTCCTCTTCGAGCGTGGTCTTGTCGTAGAAGGGATTGATGTCCCCGGGCGCGCCCTGCAGGAAGAACGCCGTGCCTCCCAGCGCCTCTTCGATGGCATTGCGCATCTCACCCGGATAGTCCGCTGAATATTTCAAATTGTCGGGACCCAGCACCACCGGATGGCACGCGTAATTCACCAGGATGGCCAGCGGCTTGCCGTCCGCGCGATCGATCCGGATCACGCCCACCGCGGGATCCACCGGCGATGTGGATACGCCCGGCTCATCGCGCCACAGCATCTGCAGGCTTCCATCGGCCAGCGTGCGGCGGCGATTGTGGCCAATGTAAGCGATGCCGAATCCGCTGCCGATGCGCGCCGGCTCCAGCGCGGCGGCCGCCTCACCGATCACCCGCTGGATCTTTTGCACGGCCTGATCATACGCCTCGCGATTTGTTGGCAGCGACGGCGCCGAATGCGTGTGCGATGCATGGAAGATTACTTCGTCCACGCCTTTCGTCCGCACCGCCGCGCGGATCTGCTCCATCTCCTGAACATCGAAGAGGAAGCACAGATCCAGCGTGACCAGCGCGAGTGTCCGCGTGCCGTCCGAAAGCACCAGAGCCCGCGCCTGCAGCGGGTCCAGCACGCCCTGCGCATTGCGCGCTCCGTAACCCACCATGGCGAGGCCCAGCGGAGGATTCAGATTGATTCGCGCCGCGCCCGCGCGAAACTCGCCGGCGCTGCACGCAAGGCACGCCAGGATCAGCAGCAGCGGCCGCATCAATACCTCGGATCCGGCAGGTCTTTCAATAGCCCTCGCAATTCGAACGACCGCACCACGCCGCGATCCACCAGCATCTCACCGGCGCCCACCTCGGCCGTCGTGTTGTAATCAGCGCCGTAGCCGCCTTCGACAGCCGCCTGAATGGTTGGCAAATAGCCCGCCCAGACTCCTCCCGCCGAGTAGGAATATCCGAAAACCAGCGCGAACGGACACTCCGACTTTGCGCTGAACGTCAGTTGATGCTCGACAAAAGGCTCTCCCGGCAGCGCCACGAAGCAGACAAAGGGTCCGATGACGCCCGTGGTCATCCCGATGGACATGCGCTGCTCGGGCTTCCAGCGCTGCTTCACCTCCACCACCTCGGAAGCCGCCTTCAACACCGGCGCAGGCAGCCGCCGCGCGCGAGTGTAAAGCTCCAGCGCCTGCATTCCCAGGGCCTGGCCCATCTCTTCCATGGCCGCGAATCCCGCGCCCGCCACGGGCTCCTTGTCGCGATAAGGATTGATGTCTCCCGCGGCTCCTGGAACGAAGAAGGACAATGCGCCGGGGATCTGTTCTTCCAGGTAGTGACGCATCGCGCCGGGATAATCCGCCGAGTATTGCAGATTATCCGGCCCCAGCACGGACGGATGGCACGCGTAATGCACCAGCACCGCGCGCGGCGCATCCTGATCGTCATGAATCACCAGCACGGTGGCCGCAGGATCCTGTGGACGCGACGGAAGCTTCTCGGCATTGCGCCACATCATGCGCGCCCGCCCGTTCTCGACTTTGCGGCGGTTGAATCCGAGATATACGGGCCCGGCTGCAATGCCCACCGACGCCGGGAACAGTCCCTGCGCCGCTTCGCCGATGGCCGCCGCCATGGCGTTCTCGGTCTCGCGATACCAGGGCGTGGGGGCCTCCCAGGTGACTGGTCCGGAATGGGTGTGCGACGAACTTATGATGGTGTGCGTGATGCCGTATTGCCGCTTCGCCATCTCGCCCACGCGCGTGGAGGTGAATGACCGCAAATCGCAAGTTACCAGCGCCAGCCTCTCGGATCCGTACTCCAACACCAGCACCGTCGCGTACAGCGGATCGTGCGTGCCCGATGCCGGCGCCTTGCGCTCCGAGTAGCCGCCCATTGCGTGACCGGGTGGCGGAGTGATATCAATGCGGGATACCCCGGCGCGCAGTCCGATGGCTGCGTGCAGAACAGGAATACAGAATAAGATGCTGAGACAGTACTTCACGGCCGCAATTCTCCTGGCGGCTTCATTGTATCCGCTTCGCGCGCAAGAGCGCCCAGCGCGCCTGGAAGACATGCGCGGCAAGACCATCCTGCTGTTCACGCCGCATCCCGACGACGACACGTTCTGTTGCGCCGGAACCATGTCCATGCTGGCGCGCAACGGAAACAAGGTGTACATCGTGATCTACACCAATGACGATAAGGGCTCTCTGGATCCTGAAATGACCAGTGAACGCCTGGCGCGCATACGAAAGTCCGAAGAGGAGGAGGCCTGCCGCCTCATCGGAATTCCTAAACAGAATATCCTCTGGCTGCCGTATCACGACGGCATGCTGGAATACGCCAACCCGCGCGATCTGGTGGAACAGGTCACCGGCATTATCCGGCGTTACCGCCCCGACGTGGTCTTCTCTATCGACCCCGGCTCGGATTACGTGCGCTGGCACAAAACCGACCATCGCATGGCGGCCGGCAACACCATCGACGCCATCCGCGCCGCCGAATGGCATCTCTATTTCCCCAACCAGCGCCTCCACGACGGACTCGAACCCTGGCATGTCCCGCAGGAGTTCTTCTACTACGTCACCGAGAAGGACGCCAATTACTATGTGAACATCGACGCCGAACTCGACAAGAAGCTAGCCGCCGCGGCCGCCCACGTCAGCCAGTTCGAGCCCGCTATCGACCACTACCGCCCCGACTGGACCCCAGCAGATCTGGAAAAGCTCAAAACATATCTGCGCGGCCGCGGCGTGAAAAAGGACGGCCACTACGTAGAGTCATTCCGTACGGCAACCAGCTACAACCCCATGTAACGCCGCCGTTGTGGGGCGGGCACTACGGCCGATCCGTCACCGTATAAACCTTCCCGTCCCGCAAGTACAACTTCTCCATCTCTTGCTTCGTAAACGGACGCGACCCGCGGCGGTTAAACACCGACAACTGGTTCCCGCTCTCATCCACGCCCCGATCCCGATCAATCCCCTTCGATATCGCCAGCGCCGGCCCCTTCGTCTTATACGTAGCGATCAGCTTCGGTGTCGGCCTGGGACTGAATCCTAAATATTGAGGCGTGTCGTTCGGCCCGAAGATTTGAACAATATGCATCCCGTGATGCCCATCCGCGATATAGGCGAACGCGCTGGCATTCGTCATCCCCAATTTCACGTCGCGCGTGTCGCCGATCTCGCCCTCGGCAGTGAACACCTGATCGACGCGCGGATGCCCGGCGTGCTCAACGTCTACAATCACCAGACCCTGCTTCCCGCCCGCCACATACGCGTATGTGCGCGCGACATACAGGTTCCGCGCATCCTCAAGCTTCACGAAAGCCCCCGGCACCACGCGCGGCTTGTCTAGCGACGTCACGTCCAGCGTCTTCAGTCCCTGTTTGTCCACCACGAACGCATACCGAAACTGGACTGCGACGCCCTGCGGCTCCACCAGATCGGGCGCGCCGATCTCCGCGGTAATCTTTGGCGCTCCAGGGTTCTCGATGTCCACCACCACCAAGCCGCGATCGCACAGAATATAGGCGTAGTGTCCGGCAATCGTGATACGCCGCGCACCGTTTAATGCGCCACCTGGATTGAACGCCAGAGCCTTCCTGAGAAAATTGTTCGACGGATTGCCGTCCAGCAGCGTCAGCACTCCGGGACTCTTGCTCCCGGGCCGCGCATCGCCGATCACCACCAGGCCTTCATAAAGGTCCGTACCGTAGAGGAAGCCGTACATGATGGCCGGAGTCTTCTCTTCATTGGCCGGATTATGCGACCGCAGCGGATCCACCGCCAGCGTGGAAGGCGACCCGATGGCCGTTGCGAACTTCGATTTCAAATAGAATCGCTGCCCCAGCGGCGACACCGGCGCGGTGTTCATCTTCTCCGAAAAATTCTTGTTGTCGATGTTGGCGATGTCGTAGATCCGGAATCCGCCCTTGCCCATGGCCGCATACAGATACTCGCCGCGCGCCTGCAAGTCCAGCACGTCCTTGCCGGCGTGGTGATCCGCTTCATCAATCTCGCGATGATGCTTCAGGATCTTGGCGTAGTCGTCCGGATATACGATCTTGTGCAGATCGCTTCCGAATACCGCGGGCGGATCGTCATGCTCCGCCACTGTCACGGCGTCGAATCCTTTCGAGCCTTCCGCGACATACACGTAGCGCCCCATGAAGTTCACCAGGTTGGTCCCTTGCATCAGCAACTGGGCCATCCAGGCGTTGTTATCGCCCGCCTGCGATACGTGGCAATCCGAACAGGTTTTGGTCTCTTTGGCCCGCACCGTATGCGGATAGTACGGGCTGAATGCGAATCCGCTGAATCCCTCCGCCGAAATGGTCTGCTGCTGGTAATACAGCCAGTCGCGATTGGCATTTTGAGAACTCACCACCACCGCGCAAGTGGACCGCGTTGGCGCGATGCGATTCTTGGTCACCGTGCCGTCCACGCCCAGCATGTAAATGTCGTCGCGCAGAACCTCGAAGTTGTACGACGTGTAATTGCGCGTCGTGAGCCCCTCGTTGTGGAGCATGGGCATTTTCTTGTTCGCGATCATCGGCAAATGGCAGCCGAAGCAGCTGGTGGTCCAGGATGAGTGGCACGTATAGCAGGTCATGCGGCTGTTGGCGTGCGCGAGCTGCGAATCGTCGGCCGCCTTTCCCCAGGTTTCGCCGTCCTTGTGCAGGCTCATCGCGCGGCTTCCCTTTTCGTTATAGTGCGGGCTGCCAGGCGTGATCACGTCCACCACCTGGACCACTTCCCAAGGCGGGCGATCCTTATCGGTCATGGAGCGCTGGTACAGCTTGTCGTTCTCCCAATAGAACCGCCTCTGCCGCCAGGGAGTGCGCAGCAGTTTCAAATCATGACCACCGCCTTCCGGCGCGGCGGCCGCCGAAGTATGCAGGTTCGCCTTCTTCTGAACCGTGCCGTGGCAATCCACGCAATCGATCTCCACCGCGTTGCGCGTCTCGCCATAGATGTTCCCGTTGCCGTGATTGTCCTGTTCAAAATGGCAGTCCGCGCACTGCATGCCTTTGTCCACGTGAATGTCTCGAAGCTGAACGCCCTTGGTGAACTTGTCCTTGTCATCCGGCGCCACCACGCGATCCTCGGCATCCAGCATGTTGCCCTTGCGGTCATGCTTATAAACCGCGCGAAATACCCATCCGTGCCCGTGAAAATCCGCGAACTGCGTGTGCTTCAGATCCTTGTTGAAATCCTTGGTCCCGATCTTTTCAAGGAACCCCAGATCATTCCACAGCCCGCGCGCCGCAGCGCCCTCCGGATTTGCGATCCACGCCTTGTAGCGTTCCGCGTCGGTGGGATTGTGCTGTTTGGCCGGATACATTTTTTCGCCATCGGTCTCGTTGTCCCACCACGTGTACCCGAGATAAGACGCGACCATGTTGGTTCCCGGATGAATATGGCAGACGATGCACTGGCTGGTGGGAATGGAGCGCGTGAACTTGTGATGGATGGGATGGCCCGATTCATCCTTGGGAATCGTAGTATCTTTCTGATCGCTGCGCCCCCGATTGCCATATTTCGCGTAGGGTCCCGAGTGCAGCGCATCGCGATCATTGGCGTAGATCACGTGGCAGCCGGTGCATCCGCTGGCCCGATAATCCCCAGGATGGTCATTGGTCCCCGGCATCGAGAGCAGCGGATCCAGCAGCCGCGTCTTTTGAAGACCCAGGAACACCGGATCCGTTCGCAGCAGCGTGCCGAAGCCACGATCACTCAGCTTGTCGTCAGGACGCCCCGGATCTTCTTCCGGATTGGGATTGCCGATCTCGGCGCGATCGCCTCCGCCGCGCTCGAAGACGCGCAGCACGTTCCCCGGCTGCGAGATTTCCCAGCGCGCCAGCGGATCGAGTGAGGGCAGCATTCCCTTGGTGCGCGTCTGTTCCTGGCTGGGCGGTGGAAACGCTTGCAGCCGCTGCGCAATACCTTCGGGCGAATAGCTCTCGCCGAAGTGCGCATCCTTGGCCGAAAACCCGCCGTTGTTATAAAGCGCCGCGCCCCACAGCATCGCTCCGTGGGTCATCATGCTGGTGCGGACGTTGCGAACTTCGCGCGGATGACAGGCCACGGACCCGCAAGTCTCGGCGGCCACTCGCAGATCGCCAGGATTGACGAATCGCACATAATCCTTGTCTTCCTGGAGCCACGCTGACGCGGCTCGCACCGGATTAGCCGAGCCTTTCCAAGCCCCCAGCTTCGACGGCGGATGCGCTTTCTTCTTCGCCTGTTCGTACTCCGGCGATTTTGGCTGCGACCCTTCGGAAGGCTGCGCCGTCGCGTCCCCGCCGTGACAATCCGTGCAGCCGAGCCGTACCGTCCCGGTGGCATGCATGGTGGGCGCTTCGGTGAGCCCGTGGCAGCGGATGCACCCCACGCTCTTGCGATCCACTTCCGCTTGGGTCTGTTTCAGCTTCAGCTCGATGGGCGGCGCGGCCTCCTGTGCCCGGGCGGTATCAGGCGAACTCAGCACAAAGTACGCAGCTACGCCCGCCAGCGCCACTACGGCCCCCAACGAGCCTTTACCGCCAGGGAGCTTACGCCCGCCCATTATTCCTCGCATCCTCAAAACCGGAACCTCACATTCGCGAATGCCGAAAACAACGTCTGCCCCGTGTATATATCGCGAAATCCCTGGAACGGCGCGAACGCGCTCACGCCTGCCGTAATGATGATGTTATCCGACAGCGGCGGCCGGTAAGTCGCGCCCAACCCGTAATCCGCGCCCACGCCCGCGTGAATCGGCTTTTGAAACAGCACAGTCTCAATCGGCGCCGTGTATTGAAACCGCACTAGATTCGTGTTCAGAAATCCGCGCAGCTTGGGCGTGATGTCGATATCAATCCCGCCGTTATATAAGAAGAGTCCCGGGTTCACGAAATTGGCTTGCCCCTGAATCTTGCTTGACCGCAAGCTGGGCAGCAGGCTGTCCGGCGAGGTCAGCCCCACGCCGCTACCCGTCAGCCGGATGCCTTCCCGATTCCAGAAGCTGAAAATTCCGCCCGCGAAGCTCGGATTATCGAAAATCGCGTCGAACCCGTGCACCGTCTGATGCACCTTGGAGTTCGTCAGCGGGTCGATGGTCGGGTGCTTTTCTCCCGAGGAAAAGAAGAAAGAGGTGCGGTAGCGGATCCAGTCTTTGTCGATGGAGAGATCCACCGCCGCCATCCGCGCGTTGATGCCCACGCGCCGCCCGGCGATTGAATTGAAGCTGTCATGCCCGAATACCTGGTAGAACGCATGCGTGATATTCATCCTTCCGAAGTGACCGTCGCCCGTCACGCCCAGATAGTACGCGCGGATGTTGTGCACTTTGACATTGCCCACCGGCGATGGCCGCACCAGGAAATTGTTAGTGTCGAACTGGAATGACGGATCGTCCTTGTTGTAATGGAAGCTGCCCTGAATCGTGTAGCCGGGCTTCAAGAAATCCTGGCGGTACAAATTCGCGATCATCACCTGCTGGTGCCGGTAATTGAAGCTGTTCAACCCGCTGTTGCTGTCCTTCTCCAGCATCGCGAAATACGCCAGGTTGTACTGATACCGGTTTGATTTCAGATTCCCGAAGATGCGCAGCCCGGGTTCGTGGTCTGAGAAGATAAAGCCCCGAAAATCGCTGTTGAAGCCCTGGATGCCGGCGCGCGCGGACACGAAATCGAACTCATGGCTCAGGTCAGCCAGCTTGATCTCGAAGAAGGCTTCCTGCAGCGATCCGTGCGAATCCAGGCGCGTGCGGCCCTTGCTGGGATCGGCGTTCACAATCCCGTTCTCCTTCGCCAGGAAATAATTCACGTTCACTTCGGGCGTGATCCGGATGCGCCAGTCGAATGGGCGAAACGCCGCATCGCCCCGGAACAGATCGAAAGTGAACGCCACGTTCTCGCTGGTGAAAAGCTGCCCGAACCGTCCGAAGAAATTGGCGCTATCCGGACGATCCGTATCCACATTGCTGGGCGTCGGCAGGCGGCGTCCCTCAAAGAAGGTGTCGCTGGTGGCCGTGATGTTCAGAAACGTGCGATTACCGAAAATCGGATAGTCGCCCTTGAGCTTGTTGCGATTGAAAGGATCATACCAGTGGCCGTCGACGTTGATGTACTCGCCCTTCTGGTTATAGCGGCGATAAGCCGGAAACTCGTACGGCCAGCGGTTTCCCACCGGCTTGAAGATCAAGTGGTCCGGAGGCAGCGGCTCCAGCGGGTTCGGGCCCGCCGATTCAGCCGGCGAGGGCGTCAGCGAATGATACGAGCTCTCGGCCGGCTCCGCCGTGATCTCCGGCTTCACCGACGGACCGCAAGTGGCGGGCAGCGGCGACCGCGGCTTCAATACGGCTTCGAGCACGTACACTTCACCGGCAGGAATCGCGATGTCGCCCTGTTCGAACGGCTCATAGCATCCATTGGTCGCGCGCACCTGATAGCGTCCCGGCGGCAATCCTCCCACGCGAAACACGCCATCGCCGGTGGTCATTAACGGCGGGAGGCTCTTGCCGTTGGACAGCATGATCAAGGTGACAGTGACGCCGCCCAGCGCCGCGCCCGCGGGATTCTTGAACATTCCCTGCATGGCGGCGCGCGTCGGCGCGGTTTGGCGCGGCAAACGCTGATCCGGAAGCTGGCTGCGGGACGGAGTCTGGCCGGTGGCGGCGGACACGGCCAACAAGACGGCTACCCCGATCCGGTTCCCCATCGCGGTTCTCAGCGCTCCGTCGCCACTACCAGCTTGGCCGCGCTCCCCGATACATGCAGCGCGTACCGCCCATTCACCGGCTTTTCCTTGGTCCAATCGTGATACGCGTGGCACTCGAAGCATCCCGTTTGCGCCGGTTGCGCGCTGCCGGAACTATGACATTCCCGGCACGTCTGGATGCCCGGCAGCAGCACGTCGGACGTCTCTTCGCTGGCCTTCGCGCCCGTGTGGCAAGATATGCACGTCACCATCTGGTGTGCGGAATGATCGAATACCGCGTGCGAGAACCAGCGCACGGGAAGGCCCGGCTTGACGACTTCGGGAATCGTCGATCCGGCGCTGAACTTCAGCGTGTGGCACTCATTGCAGCCCTCCTTCTGTTTCCGCCAGAGCCAGTCCTCGGCGTTGTCCACGCGCTGCTTGATCCACTCGCTCGAGCTGCCTGGCGGAGGCAACGGCCGAGCCGGCAATCGAACTTCGGAATGCGCCAGCGGCGGCAGCGCATTCCGATGCCCGTCCGCATATTCGGTGAATTTCTTCACCACGAATTCGTGAACCTCTTGCGGCGTCTTGTGGTGCGGCGCGAGATCCGTCACCATCTGATCGAACTGCAGGGCATGGCATGCCTGGCACTGCTTTTCATACGTCACGGGCGCCATGTACGCCTTATTCTCAAGCCGCCCTCGCGTTCCCTGATCCCCAGCGAGGCCGGCTGGAATTACAGCGGCCTGCCCGTAAGGCCAAGGCTGATTGACGGCCGCTGGACGGTGGCAATCCGCGCACTCCAATTGCACCGTCGCCTTTGAGGCCGCACCGCCGCCGAAATCGTCCTCATGCAACCGGATACGTTTCCGCAGGTGAGCCTTATGGTTGAACTTGATCACGCCCGGATCTTTGTAGCCTTCGTGCTTGGCCGCAAACTCAGGATGGTCCCCGTCGAACCGAGTCACTTTAAGAGCAAATTTCGTCTGTCCCGACTGCATTCGCAAGCCATCGTGACATTTGGTGCAGCTCGCGTCGCTGGTCTGCGCCAGTTTCACCGCCCCGCGATGATCCATGTGGCACGCAGCGCACGAGGGCGCGGGCTCTATCTGCTGTTCATGATGCTTGGGACCATCGTGACAGGAAAGACATGCCGGGTCATTCACAGCGCGCGACAGAATGCCCTGGCTGATGTGGCAGGCGGCGCAATTCCGGCTGACCACGTGGTGCGCGGGCGCCAGCGGCCCGGCATTGAAAGGTCCCTGGCTGCCGAACATCATGTGCCAGCCCAGCCACAGCAGTCCCATCGCCACCAGCACGGCGGAAATCACCCGCCGCCAGTACGGAATGAACCCGAGCTTTTTGAAATACGCAAGGTCAATGCGTTTGGCGCGTGATTTAGTGTCTCGGCTTCGTCCCGGCATATCGGCTCGTTAATACCTCAGCGCCATGAAAGCATGCACCGCTCCAAGCACCAGCAGCGCCACCGACAGCGGAACGTGGACTAGCAGCCATCCGTGCAGCCACCGGTATAAACGCGTTTGGCGGGTTAACTGGCGCTCCTCCTCGCAAATATTTTCGAGATCCTCCAGGCGCGGATGCACGATGATGGGCAGCATCCGCCGGTATGACTGAAACACCGACCCCGCCTGCCGGTCGTCGCCAAGTTCCGCTCCCTCGGCGCGCGGATTTTCGAGAAATGGCCGGATAGTGTGCAGGTACGCTTCTAGAAAACGCTGCCGGGCTTCGTCGTCTACATCCGTTACCACCGCCACCGTTGCAGCTTCCGGAACAGCATGTTCGTCTTTGGCGTCACCGGCCGGGTCTAGCGGACCGCAGACGGACTCCACAATACGGTCCGCTTCCGAGAGCAGTTGCGGGCGCACTCGCGGAATTTGCTCGTAAATGGTTTCCATGGGAACGCGCTGCAAAATCATATGCGGCACGTAGTGTTGCAGCACCGCGCCTAGAATGCCGCTGCCCACCACGATAAAGAACAGCATCATCAGCAAGTAAGTCAGCGGCCCCCGCCATGCGAATCCGGCATGGAACAGGATCAGCGGCAAGCTCAGCAATCCCAGCCACAAATGACCCCGCATCCACGTCTGCGCCCGGCCCAGCCGCCACACCGGTTTTTTCTTGCGCGCGCCGAGCAGCCCCGCATAAAGCATCAGCGCGTATCCAATCACGCCGTACAACAGCCCGATGGGGCTCCCGCCGCGCGGCCCGTTCGCCGACCATACCGCGTACGGAACATATAGAATAATCGCGGCGCCCAGCGAGACCAGCGTCACTATTAGCCAAGGCTGATGGGATTTGTCGATCCGCATGGCGTCCCGTTAACGCAGCTCCCGGCGCGCGGCTACGTCCAACTTCTGCCGGAAGAACTCATTCGGATCCACGCGATGCGCCGCATCGTGCGGGCAGGCATACACGCAGCTCGGCTCGGCATGTTCCGTGCACAGATCGCAAGACGTCGCTTTCTTCTTCACAACCGCCATTTGCCGCCCCGGCGCGTGCGGATCGTCCTGCATCACTTCGAATGAGTGCATGTTGATATTGCCATAGGGGCAATTTCGCGCGCACAATCCGCAGCCGATGCACCAATCTTCGATGATCACTTCTTTCGACTCGCGCCGCCCGATGGCCGCCACCGGACAGCCGATCATGCATAGCGGATCGCGGCACGAGCGGCAGGATGTCGCAACCAGATAATGGTCATAGCGCAGCCCTTCACGCACCAGCCGCGTGACTCCGTCGTGCGCGTCCGCGCAGGCCCGCACGCAAGCGTCGCAGCGCGTGCATTTCTCCAGGTCCAGCACCAGCAGGCTTTGCGCTTCCATCAGCCCCATGGTCACGAAATCTTCCAGATCCGTACTGTTGGCCTGAATCAAGCGCTGTTGATTTTCTTCCAGCCGCTGCCGTGCTATCGCCTCCAGGCTCGCGCGCACTTCCGGGGATTCATCGAGCATCCGCCGGAAATCTTCGGCCTGGATGCGCACCACTTCCACATGATCGAGCGCGGTGCACGTGGCTGTGCGCCGGCCCTCGGCACTGAGCAGCCCGATCTCTCCAAAGTAGCCCCCGTGGCCCAGATACGCCTGCACCAGTTCGCCGCCTGGATATTTCTCGGTCACCTTCACGAACCCGATGCGGATCAGGAAGAAATTATCAGCCTTGTCGCCCTGGCGGCAGATCACCTCGCCCTTGGTATAGCGCACCAGCTCCACCCGGTCGCGCAGGCTGTCGATAAACGATGCGGGCAGCGACGCGAACACCGGCACGCTGCGCAGATGATCGTCCAGCGCGCGGCGGCGATACTTCTCATCCAGCTGCGCTCGCATGGTCTTGTTCCGCAGGATGATATCCAGCACGTTGCGAAGCATCTCGTATACCGTGCATTCCGTCGACGCAACTACCGTCGCCGATCGCGGATACAGGCTCATGCAGGTCATCTCGCCGAACAGATCGCCCTCATGCAGCTCGGCTACCGGGTGGTCATAAGGAAGCGCTACGGGAGCGTCAATCGGAATCGTCCGCCGCTGCCCCTCCTCGGTTCGCCGATCCTGGCGGCGCGTGCGCAAGTTGCTCTTCAGCCGGCTGAAGAATCCGCTGGATCCGCCCTCGTTTTTCACGTGCGCCATCGGCGAGGAAATGAAGATCTCCACCTTGCCTTCCACGATGTAGAACGCGGTCCGTCCGTACTCGCCTTCGCGGCAGATCACCTCGCCGGGCCTGAAATGCCGGCGCACCACCGCGTTCTTGTTGAGGTCCAGAAACGTCCCGGAAACATTCAGGAAATAAGGCAGCACCTGCAGGTCTTCGGTTTGCACCGTCTCGCCTTGCAACGTCGCCGCTACCACGCTCTTATTCGTCAGCGCGCCGGTGGGGCAATCCACCATGCACTCGCCGCAAGAGACGCACGACGATTCCCCCATCGGCAAATGGTTGTCGAATGCAATCCCCGCGTCGTAGCCTTTCCCGAACCGGCCCAGCACGTTGTTGTTGCGGATCTCCGTGCAGCCGCGGATGCAGCGGTCGCACAAAATGCACGCGTCGTGATCCACCGCAATGACGAATGAAGTGGGATCCTGCCCGCGTGAAACAGCGCGCCTCGGAAAACGCGGCGTCCCGATGCCCTCCGCCTTCGCCATCTTCTCCAGTTCGCAGTCTTCCGTGTGCTGCTGGCGGGCGCATGGGCTCGGATGGTCAGACATCAGCAGTTCCACCAAGGTCCGGCGCGCGTTCCGGACCTTGTCGTTATTGGTGGCAACAACCATCATGTCCTTGTCGTCCCGGGTGACCTGACGCACGCAGGATGCGGTGAGCACTCGCTTGCCGTCGTCCACCACGCAGACCCGGCAGACTCCCACCGGAGTCTCATTCTGCTGATGGCACAGCGTCGGAATCTTGATCCCGTGCATGCGGGCCGCGTCGAAAATCGTGGTTCCCTCGGGAACCATGATCACGTCGCCGTCGATAGTAAGTTGAACCTGGCCGTTGTCACTCATGCTTGTTTATTTCATCGGACACACGTTTTCCGGACAGCGCCGGCGCAAAACGTGCTCATTTACTTCCTCGGGAAAATGTTGCAGCACCGAAGTGATCGGCGAATGGGCGAATTGCCCCAGCCCGCAGATGGAGGTCAGCTTCAGCGCTTCGGTCAGCTCATGCAGCAGGTCGAGATCGGATGGATTGCCCTTGCCTTGCGTCCAGCCGGTCAGGATGTCTTCCATCTTGCGCGATCCCACCCGGCACGGCACGCACTTCCCGCACGATTCGCGACGGAAAAACTTGATGCTGTTCAGCGCCATATCCAGCATGCAGCGCCCCTCGGCGCAGATCACGATCGCGCCCGATCCCAGCATGGACCCCGCCGCCGACATCGACTTAAAATCCAGCCTGATGTTATCCATGGATGCCGGCAGGTATCCCGATGAAGGACCCGACGGCGCATATCCCTTCAGCTTCTTCCCGTCGACAACGCCGCCCGCGAGCTTGATGGCATCCGACATCGGCAGACCCATCGGAATTTCGTAAATGCCCGGATTTTGAATATCGCCGCTGAGTCCCACGAACTTCAGCCCCGCTGCGCCCCCTTGGCCCTGCGCCTTGTACCAGTCCACGCCGTTGATCAGAATTTGCGGAACATGCGCAAATGTCTCCACATTATTCAGCGCGGTCGGCTTGTGCCAGAGTCCCTGCACTACCGGGAAGGGAGGCTTGTTGCGCGGTTCGGCGCGCTTGCCCTCAATCGCCTCAATGAGCGCGCTTTCTTCCCCGCAAATGTAGCCGCCCGGACTGACGAACAGCTCCAGATCGAACGTCAAACCGGTCCCGAACAGATTGTGTCCCAGCAGGCCCTCTTCATAACAACGAAGAATCTCCTCTTTGAGGATGTGCTCCTGCGCCCCATATTCGTGCCGGATGTAAAGCACGCCTTCCTTGGCCCCCGTCACCAGCCCCGCCAGGATCATGCCCTCAATCACCAGATGCGGCAGATGCGTCAGGATGAAGCGATCCTTGATGGTGCCCGGTTCGCTCTCATCGGCGTTACAGACCACATACTTCGGGGTGGCCGGCTGATCGCGGACCGCCCTCCATTTTATGTGCGTCGGAAACGCCGCGCCGCCCATTCCGCTCAGTCCGCTGGCGGCCAGCGCGGCCAGCACGCGCTCCCAGTTGGGATCCTGCAGATAAGCGCGCACCGCACCGTAGCGCGGTGAATTCCGATATGGATCGGACGCGAGTTGTACCGGGCCATCCGATGACGGCGTGTCCGGCAGCGGCCTTCCCGCACGCGCGGCCCACACCACGCCTTCGGCTTCGGCGGCCCCAATGTTGCGATAGATGTGATCGTTCACCGACATCGCGGGCGCGCCGTCGCACTGCCCCAGGCACGACACTTCCTGCACCGAGATCTCTTCCGGAAGCGCGCTGAAGCGCTGCCGCAGATCCGACAGCAGCGGACCGCCGCCCCGCGTATGGCAGGACATATCGCAGCACACCCGCACCTGTACCTTCGCCTGTTCCTTGGTGTGGAAATGCGGGTAAAAACTGGCAGAGGCATGCACCTGTGAAACCGACATCCGCAGCTTCGCCGCTACTTCCTTCAGCTGCTCGGTTGGCAGATAGCCGTACTCGTTTTGGACCAGCCGCAACTCGTCGAAGATGGCGGCGCTGGTGCGCGAGGTCAGCAGTGCCGGAGTTGTGGCTGCCTCCGAAGAACTGCCTTCTCTGTCTGCGCCGGATCCCAAGTTCACTCCCAAAACCTCCGAATGTTACCACGCGACTAATTTGCCGCGCGATAGTTCTTTCCAATCTCGCCGTCTGTTCACAACTGTCGTTGACAAGCAAAGTCCGGTACGGTATAAGCGAGGTTATCATAGTCTAAAGATGAAACTCTGGACTCATCGAAATTTGCCGGCCACTCGCTGCTTGCCACTTGTTTTCGCGCTGGCTGGCGCAAGCGCGCTCTGGGCCGACGAGGTGAAACACCCCGCCGATCCGATGAAATATACCGGCCCCGGATCCTGCGCGGCTCCCGCGTGCCACGGCGGCGTACAGCCGCGCTCGGAAACCGCGGTGCTGCAAAACGAATACAGCACGTGGCTGCTGCGCGACAAGCACGCCCAGGCTTACTCCGTGCTGCTTACTCCCGTCGGCCAGAGAATGGGCCGCCTTCTGAAACTGGATTCCAAGCCCGAACAAGCCCATAAGTGCCTGCTCTGCCACGCGCTTTCGGTTCCCGCGGAGAAGCGCGCCAAGAGCTTCGACACCAACGAAGGCGTCAGCTGCGAGAGCTGCCACGGTCCCGCGTCCGGCTGGCTCGGGCCGCACACCGAAGGCAAAGGCAGCTACGAGCGGGCGCTCACGCTTGGCATGGTGGACACGCGCAACCTTTTGGCGCGCACCGAACGATGTCTGGGATGCCATCTGGGAGATTCCGAAAAGTTCGTCGACCACGAAATGATCGCCGCCGGCCATCCCGACCTCTACTTCGAGCTGGAATCGTTCTCAAGCGTAATGCCGCGCCATTGGAAAGAGCCGCCAGATTTCGATAAGGACCCTTGGCGCGGAGTGAAAACCCTGGGCGCCGGCCAAGCCGTGCAATTGCGTGAGGCCTTGCGCCGGCTCTCCCGGCGCGCGCAAAGCAACGTGTGGCCCGAATATGCCGAGCTGCAATGCTTCGCCTGCCACCACAGCCTCACCGCCGCCAAGGATAGCTGGCGGCAGGAGCGTGGATACGCCGGACGCCGCCCCGGCAACGTCCCCTGGGATGAGTCTCGATACGTCGTTTTCCGGCAGCTGGTCCATGTGATTGACGCCTCCGCCGGTCAGCAATTGGACGCTGAACTGGGCCGGCTCTACGGCCTGGTCAGCTCGCTGCAGGGCGACCGCGCGCAGATTTCCAGCCTCGCCACCAGTGCCTCCGGCATCGCCGACCGCATCGCCCAGCGGCTGGTCAGCCCGCAGTTCAAGTTCACGCCGGAAGCCACCAAGGGTCTGATGTTAAGCATTACCGCCAATGCCGAGAGCATCGCCGGCCAGGACGAGCGCGCCGCCGAGCAGGCCGCCATGATTCTGGATTCGCTGTTCGTCGCCTATACTCGCAATGTCAAACTCAACAACCAGGCGCAAGTGAAAGCCGCCATTGAATCGCTGTTCCCGCAATTCAACTCCCCGTCATCCTACGACGCGCCCAAGTTCGCCCGGCAACTGCACGGCATAAACGCGCTACTGCGGTAAGCTAGTGGTTTCATGAAGTACTTGTTTCACACCCTGATCTTTCTGAGCGTTCTGAGCTTCGGCCCGAATGCATTCGCCGACGACCCGCCGCAAGACGCCGCC
Source organism: Bryobacterales bacterium (assembly GCA_043743755.1). Lineage (GTDB taxonomy): Bacteria > Acidobacteriota > Terriglobia > Bryobacterales > Bryobacteraceae > JALYHQ01. The sequence goes on from JAYTVY010000625.1 coordinate 17,460, forward strand.
CAGAACGGACTCACTGCTCTCGATGTGCAGACCGCCATCGAAGCCGCCGCGAAGTCAGTGAACTCCACCAGCATGGTGATCGCCGTAACCAACCGCAAAGGCGAGATCCTGGCCGTTTTTCGCCAGCCCAACGCTCCCGTCACGGCAATCGGAAATTACAGCATTCCGGTGGATACCAATGAACTGGCCGTGGCCCTGGCCCGCACCGCTTCATTCTTCAGTAACGATCAAGCCCCGCTTTCATCGCGAACCGTGCGCTTCATCAGCGGGGTGCATTTCCCTCCCGGCATCTTCTTCACTTCGAACGCGGACTTGTACGGAATCGAAAACACCAACCGGGGCTGCCCCTTCAATGCGACCTATAATCCCGGCAAGGATGTTCCTCCCGCTACATTAATTGACGGCGCCTCTCCCGGCCTCGGCATCCTCACCGGAAAGCCCGATCTCTTCGATAAGAACCAGCCGCCCGTCGATCCGATTGTGAATCCCGGCGGCGTGCCTATCTTCAAGGACGGCCACATCGTAGGCGGCGTGGGAGTTGCCGGCGTGCCCGGCCCCATTGCCGAATACGCTGCTTTCCAGGGAGCTTTTGCCCCCGGATTCGGCACCGGAGTGCCCACGCCTGGAGTAGTCGTGGTCGGCGGCATTGAACTTCCGTTCGTCAATCAAATGACGCAGCCTCCCGGCACCAATCCCGGACCACTGATCGGCGACTATCTGCAAGGTTTGAGCCCGCGCGACAGCAGCGGCCCCGTCCCGGATGGATACCTGATCGGACCTCGCGCCGGCGCTGCCCTCACCGAGGACGATGTCCGCACCATCATCAACAACACCCTCGATACCGCCAATCAGACTCGCGCCGTAATCCGGCTCCCAGTCGGGCGCCGCGCGAGGTTCGTCATCGCCGTCGCGGATCTGGATGGACAGCTGCTGGCCGTCAATCGCATGCCCGATGCGACCGTGTTCAGTATCGACGTGGCGGTGGCCAAGTCCCGCAACGTAATCTATTTCAGCGGCGACCAGCGCCTCCCCGCGGATCTCCCCGGCGTCCCCATGAAGACCGCCGTCACCAACCGGACCGTCAGCTATGGCGCGCAGCCGTTCTTTCCCGTCGGCATCGACTACACCCAGCCCGGCCCATTC
>JAYTVY010000626.1:0-8253 GCA_043743755.1 Bryobacterales bacterium
CATCGTACTTGAACGAGAAGCCAGTAAACATCAACCTGCTCGGGCAGGAGATCCATCGCCGCTTCGGCTCGCCCAAGGCGGTTTACCTGCGTGCGGACAAAGGCACAACCTGGGATCCGATGGCGCAAGTGATCAGCGCGCTGACGGAAGCCAAACTGGCGGTGAGTGTGGTGACGCAACCGGAAGACGAGGCGGCTAAGCGCCGTTAATATGCCCTCGCGCGCCGACATCCTGGATGAACGCGAATCGCTCAGCACTCCATTCGCCGGTTCGGTGGCGCTGCATGCCGCCGTGTTCGGAGTCTTCGTGGTTTACGGGATGCACTTGAACGATTCGAACAAAATCTGGGGGGTTCCGAATCCGCGCGGCGGCGATGCGGTGAATGTCGACGTGGTGCGCAGTATTCCGCTGCCGAACCGGCACGGACCGGTGAATCCGGTGGCGAACGACACCGAGTCGCAAGTTCCGCAGCAGCCGAAGCAGGAAATACACAAGGCCGAACCGGTTCCTAAACCGGATGCGATCGCGCTGCCCAGCCGCGAGCCGAAGCGTTCAACCCGCGAGCAGGCGGCGGAACAGAAATACCGGCCGCGCGAAGTGGTGCGTCCCAATCAGGTGTATGGCCGTGAAGCGCCGGCGGCGCGGTCGCCGATTTTTCAGCTTCCCGGAAGCGGCAGCAGCATCGGAATCGGCGAGAACAGCCCGCTGGGAAGCCAGTTCGGCGCGTACGCGGCGCTGATTATCCGGCGGGTGGGCGAGCACTGGCGGACCACCGGGCTTGAAGGCGCGCAAGCGCCTTTCGTTATGGCTACGTTCGAGCTGCAGCGCGATGGCAGCGTCCGCAATCCGCAACTGGTGCAGCGAAGCGGGAACAGTACGCTGGATTATTCCGCGCTGCGCGCCATCACGGAAGCGGCTCCGTTCCCGCCGCTGCCGGGGGAGTATCCGGGGAACACGGCGACAGTCGAACTCAAATTTCAACTAAAACGATGAAACAGTCAATTCTCTTTATCGGCGCACTCTTGGGGCTCTCCGCGGCGGTCTGGGCGCAGCCGGCCGATATTCGCGGCACGGTGGGCAAAGCGGGCGAGAAGCCGGCGGTGGCCGTTGCGGATATGCGCGGCACGGGGGCGGCGCAAGCCTTCATGGAAGCGTTCAACCGCACGCTCTATGGCGAGCTGCAGAATTCGGGCCGGTTGAAGATGGTTCCGAAGACGGTCTATCCGCTGGCGGTTCCGCAGCAGCCGTCGGATTTTCATCAGCCGCGTCCGTGGCTCACCGACTGGTCCGGACCGCCGGTGAGCGCCAACTATCTGGCGTTCGGATATACCGCAGTGCAAGGGAATCAACTGGTGCTGTTCGGCTGGTTTTACGACGTGAGCCAGCCGACCACGCAAGCGGCGCAGGTGCTGGCGAAGCTTTACTTCGGATCGCTGGATGAAGCGGGAGCGGTGAAGGTGGCGCGCGATTTTGCGGCCGATATCCTGAAGCAGTTCGGCGCGGTGAGCCTCGCGGAGACCAAGATTTATTATGTGTCGGGCAGCACCGGGAACAAAGAGATCTGGTCCATGGATTACGACGGATCAAACGCGAAGCCGTTCACGTCTTACCGGTCGATCACTACTTTTCCGGCCGTATCGGCCGACGGCACCAAGATAGCGTTCACCACCTATGCGCGTGGGTTGCCGTCCATCTTCGTCCATTCTCTCGAAACGAATCGCAAACTGCCGTTTTACAACCAGAGCGCGTCGATGAGCGCGGCTTCCGATTTCATGCCCGACAGCAAACATCTGCTGATTTACTCCACCGCGGCAGGGGGGTTCGCGCAGATCTTTCTGGCGGATGTGGACGGAAGCAATTTGCGGCGCGTCTCGCATTCGAATTCCATCGACGTGGAACCCAAGGTGAATCCGAAGACCGGCGCGGATCTGGTGTTCATATCCGGCCGCTCCGGGCCGCCGCAAATATATAGAATGAGTATTGATGGAACGGATGTGGTGCGACTGACCGACGGCACCGGCGAGTGCGCCAACCCATCCTGGAGTCCCGATGGGCAGCACATCGCGTTTGCATGGACGCGTGGATTCGAACCTGGAAATTTCAACATCTTCGTGATGGATGTAGCCACGCGCGACCTGGTCCAGCTCACTCACGGCGCGGGCCGCAATGAAAATCCTTCGTGGGCGCCGGACGGCATTCATATTGTGTTTTCGTCGCGGCGGGGGCGGAGCACGCAGATCTACACGATGCTGGCGGATGGCTCCGGCCAGAAGCAGCTAACGTTCCAGGGGAACAACGAAAAACCCGTGTGGAGCAAGGCAACGCAGTAAGATAGTGTTTTCGACATTAGAGGAGAATTCCAGGATGACCAGATCGAAAGCTACGAAGTTTAGCGCGGCGCTGCTGGCAATGGCGCTGGCATTGTTCGTTACCGGATGCAAGAAGCCCGTAAAGGCGTCACCGCCGCCGCCAGTGGCGCGCAACGGCGACGCACCGCCGCCGTCCGGTTCGAGGCCAGTGATTGCCGCCTTCACAGCCGAGCCGACCACCATCGAAAGAGGCCAATCGTCGACGCTGCGCTGGTCCATCAGCAACGCAACGGATATGACCATCGATCAGGGCCTGGGCGCCATCCAAAGCCGCGGCCAGCGGCAAGTGTTTCCGGCCAACACCACCACGTACACATTGACGGCCAGCGGACCAGGTGGAACGGATACCCGGTCGGTTACGGTGGAAGTCTCCACAGCTCCGGGGCCTCCGCCAAAAACTGACGGAAGGGCCAGCGAATCCGGCGCGAGCATGCTGCAGGGCCAGGGGCAAGACGCGTACTTCGATTACGACAGCCATGACATCCGGCCCGACGCGCGCACCGCGCTGACTACGGATGCCGAGCTCCTGCGGCGCATCTTCGCGCAAGAGAAGAATTTCAGCGTAATCGTGGAAGGGCACTGCGACGAGCGGGGATCGGCCGAGTATAACCTTGCTCTGGGCGACCGCCGCGCGGCCGCCGCCAAGGATTTCCTGATGCAGCTGGGCGTCACCGGCGATAAGCTGAAGACCATCAGCTATGGCAAGGAGCGCCCCCAGTGCACGGATCCTTCCGAGGCTTGTTACCAGAAGAACCGGCGCGCGCACCTTGCGCCGGGACAGTAGTCGTTCGCCGATTGCGGGATGCCCGGCGGCGAAGCCTGGCATCCGCCCAGATAGACAGGAGTTTTGCATGAAGTGGATCCGAAGCATCATGGTTTTGGCGATGGGTGCGCCATTCTTGTGTGGCGCGAGCAAGGAGATGGTGGAACTGCAGCGCGATGTCGCCATGCTGCAGGATCAGGTCCGCACGCTGCAACGCGCGCTGGACGAGAAGACTTCCATTCTGCAGACCCTGCTGCAGCAGACGCTGGACCAGACCAACAGATCCAACACCTCGATCGCGGTCCTGCAGAGCAATTTCCGCGAGACGCTGCAGGAACAGCAGCGCAGCGTGGCCGCCCCCATCGCCGGAGTTGGGTCGCGAGTGGATCAGATGGCCGAGGAATTTCGCGCGGTGAGGGAGGCGGTTCTGGACATGAGCTCGCGCATGGCGAAACTGGATGCCAAAGTGACGGACGTGCAAAACGCTCTCAATGTGATCCGCAATCCGCCCTCGGCGCCGCCTCCGTCCGCGGCGGGCGCCGGTGCGGGAAGCGCGCCGCCGGCGGGAATGTCGGTGGAAGCGACGTACACGAACGCGTTCAAGGATTTTACCGGCGGAAATTACGACATCGCGTATCAGGAGTTCAGCGATTGCGTGAAGTACTTTCCGACGGCGGAGCTGGCTTCGAATTGCCAGTTCTACATTGGGGATATTTATTACCGCAAGAAGGATTTCGCGCATGCTATCGAAGCGTACGACGCGGTTCTGGAACACTACCCGGACGGAAACAAGACGGCGGATGCGCATCTGATGAAGGGGCTCAGCCTGGTGCAAGAGGGGAAGCGGGATGCGGCGGCGCGCGAGTTTCGCGATGTGATGGGGCGCTATCCGGATTCCGAAGCGGCGGCGAAGGCCAAGGCACAGCTGAAGGGGCTGGGTCTGTCGCCGGCTGCGCCCGCGGCTACGCCTGCTAAACCGCGTGCGAAGAGGCGGTAAAAACGGGCCGGGACTTGCCCCACAAAATCCATGGATCAACCGTTGACTTACCAGGATCTGGCGGGGCTGATTGAGTATCCGCTGCTGGCGCCCGATCTTTCGGAAGAGGAGCTGGCGCGGGGGTGCGAGCTGGCGAAGGCGTGTGAGATTGGGGCGATTATCGTGCGGCCTTGTGACATTGAGGCGGCTGCGCGGTGGATCGGCGGGTCGGCGGTGCGGCTGGCGGCGCGGCTGGATGGGGAGCATGGCGACGGCACCACTGCGGTGAAGACGTATGCGGCGCGCGATCTTTTACGGCGGGGGGCGCATGAGATCGATACGGCGCTCAATACGGGGAAGCTGCGCTCGCGGCAGTTCCAGTATCTGGAGATGGAGACGCTCCAGATCGCCGAGGCGTGTCATCAGGCGGGCGCGCTGCTCAAGGTACGGCTGGAATCGCAATGGCTGGATGAAGAATTGAGCATGGTCGCGTGCCGTATTCTGCGGCGCGCTGGGGCCGACTTTGTGGGAGGTTCCACTCCGGAACATCTGCTCCTGCTGAAGACGCACTCGCGCGAACGGCTGCGGCTGAAAGCATGCGCGGACACGGTCGAGTTAGAGGCCGCCCTGGCGTTTCGAGAGGCGGGGTGCGCGCGCATCGAATGCTCGCGTCCGGCCGCGATGCTCGACGAGTGGAAAGCCCGCTTAACACCGGCGGCCTGACGCGGCGGTTGTGTTATCCTGAAACCCGCTTCAGCGTCCATGCAGCGGCCAACGGCATTACCTCATATCTGCATCGCCATGGGTTTCCCGGACGTCGCCCGGTTGCTGGAACATGCGCGCCACGAGCTGGAAGCGGGGGAATCCTTCTTCGAGTTCCGCCTGGATTATTTGCCGGCCCCGCTCGATGGCGTGGAGGCGATCAAGAAGTTTCTCTCCGCGCATCCCGATTGCTCGATTCTGGCCACTTGCCGCCGCCATCAGAATCACGGAAGGTTTAACGGCAGCATCGACGAGCAGATCCATGTGCTGGGCAAGGCGGTGGATGCGGGGGCGCGCGCCGTGGACATAGAAATCGAGAGCGCGGAGAACGCCCAGACCAAACTCGAACTGCTGCGGGGACGCGCGTCGGTAATTCTGTCGTATCACAACTATGACGGCACTCCGTCGCCGGAAGCCTTGCTGCGCCGCATGCTGCGCATCCCGGCGGATGCGTACAAGATTGTCACAACCGCGCGCAAGCCGTCTGACAATTTTCGGGTGCTCTCGCTGGCTCGAACGCATCCGCGCGTGCCCATCATCGTGCTGGCGATGGGCGAAGTGGGATTTCCGACGCGGGTGCTCTCCACTGCGTGGGGCGGGTTGTACAGCTACGCCGCGCCGAACGCCGCCGAGGGAACCGCCACGGGTCAGGTGAGCGCGCGGCATCTGCGGCATCTGTTTCGAGTGGAGAAATTTTCGAAGGCGGCCAAAGTCTACGGCGTAGTGGCCGATCCGGTGCGCCACTCTATTTCTCCAGCGGTCCATAATCGCGCGTTCCAGGCCCGGCGCGTGGACGCCGTGTATCTTCCGTTCCTGGTCCGCTCGGCGCAGCTGAAGGATTTTTTTACGCTGGCGGATAAGCTCCCCGTGGCAGGCTTCAGCGTCACTATCCCGCACAAGCAGAAGATCCTGCGTTATCTGGACATCGTGGATCCTCTGGCGCGACGTATCGGCGCGGTGAACACGGTATGGAAGAAAGCGGGGAAATGGCGCGGAGCGAATACGGACGCCGAGGCGGTTACCGGTCCGCTGGGGCGCGTGTTGAAGCTATCGAAATCGACGGTTCTGCTGGTGGGCAATGGGGGCGCGGCGCGGGGCGCGGCCTATGCGCTGATCGAGAGCGGAGCGAAGGTCTCGATTGTAGGGCGCAATCCGGATCGCGTGCGGTCGCTGGCCAAAGCCTGCGGGGCGGAGGCGCTGTCGCGGGAGCAAGCCGAGGCGCGGCGCTTTGACGGCCTGGTTCACGCTACGCCGCTGGGGATGTGGCCCAACAGCGAGGAGTGTTTCTTTCGCGGGTCCATTCCAGCGGACGCGGTGATGGACATGGTCTACAATCCGCTGGATACGGCGCTCACGCTGCGGGCGGCGCAGCAGGGCAGCACGGTGATCCGGGGCATACAGATGTTCCTGGAACAGGCATCGCAGCAGTTCGAGATCTGGACGGGGGAATCGGCGCCGCGCGTGGTGATGGAGAAAGCGGCGATGGAGTCGCTGGCACAAATGCAGTGCGAGGCACGCGGCGTTCCGGCGGGGGCGAAGTAGGGGGGGCGTCGGAGGCTATTCCTGGCGCGGCAGACAACTGAATATAATGATCGAATGCCTGCACGGTTGACGCGTCGACAGTTGGGGATTGTGGTGGCTGGGTCTGCCGCGCTAATGGGGCAGCCCGCGGCGCCGCCGCCACTGCCGGCTAATCCGGAAGAAGAGATTCTGGCTATTCGAACGCAGCTTCGCGCCAATTCGGAGGCGCTCGCAAAGTTTGAACTGCCCATCGCCACCGAGCCGGCGGCGCATTTCAAGGCATAGCATGGCCGTCACACTGCCGGACGACATATTCTTCAGCACCCTCGCCGAAATTCACGGAAAGCTGGTGGCCAAGGAATTCTCGGCCGTGGAGCTGACGCGCGCGTTCGCCGATCGGCTGGAGCGGCTGGGCCCCCGCTACAACGCACTGGCGCTTTCCTTACGCGAGCCCGCTCTGCGTGCCGCGAAGGAAGTGGACGGCGACATCAAGCGAGGACGCATTCGAGGCGTGCTGCAGGGGATTCCATTCGGCGCGAAGGATTTGCTGGCGTGGCCCGGCCATCCCACCACGTGGGGAGCGAAGCCGTATGCCGGGCAGGTGCTCGACGAACCGGCGACGGTATTGAAGAAGCTGACCAAGGGCGGCGCGATTCTGGCGGCGAAGCTGGCCATGGTGGAGCTGGCGGGAGGGCCGAGTTATCGCTATGCGTCGGCGTCGCTCACGGGTCCGGGGTTGAATCCGTGGGATACCACGCGCTGGTCGGGCGGGTCATCGAGCGGATCGGGAATCGCTGTGGCGGCGGGTCTGGTTCCGTACGCGCTGGGATCGGAGACATCGGGGTCGATTTTGACGCCCAGCGCCTTCTGCGGCGTTACGGGGTTGCGTCCCACGTACGGGCTGGTGAGCCGGCACGGGGCAATGGCGCTTTCATGGACGCTGGATAAAATAGGACCGCTGTGCCGGTCGGCTGAAGATTGCGGACTGGTGCTGCAGGCGATTGCGGGTGCGGATCCGAATGATCCGGCATCGGCGGGCAAGAGCTTCTACTATGCGCCGCAGTTCGCGCGCGATCTGAAGGACATTCGCGTGGGATTCGCGGCCGTCGATTTCGACGACTGGGCCGACCCGGATGCGCGGCCCGCGCTTTCGAAAGCGCTGGAAGTGGTGCGCTCGCTGGGCGTGCAGATTACGGACGCGAAGCTTCCGGTGTTTCCGTATGGGCCGGTGATCGGCGCCATTATTTCGGCGGAGGGATCGTCTATTTTTGAAGGGCTGATCCAGAGCGGCAAGGTGAATGAGCTGGCGGATCAGCGGCAGATCGCGGGATTGAAGGCGGGGCTCGAGATTCCCGCCAAGGATTATTTAAAGGCAATGCGGATTCGCAGTTTGATCCAGGCGGGCTTCCGGGATCTACTGGCGGATGTGGATGTGCTGCTGACGCCGACGCGGCTGACGCCCGCGCCGAAGATTACGCAGCCGCTGGACCGGCCACTGAGTAGCCGGCCCGCGCCGCAGGGCGCACCGGGGTTGACGGCGCTGATTCCGGCGGGGAATCTGGCGGGGCTGCCGGCGCTGTCATTGCCGTGCGGATTCGCTGGCGGCATGCCGGTGGGAATCGCGCTGGTGGGAAGGCCGTTTTCGGAGAATGTGTTGTTGACGATTGGGAGGGAATTTCAGAAGGTGACGGACTGGCACCGGAAAAGGCCTCCGGGGGTGTAAGAAGAGCCGGCCGGGGGGCCGGCTGCAGGGCGGGGGCCCTGCCGTACATCAGAGTAAGCGCAAGACGGCGGCGCCGGCCGCGCCGGTGATGGCTGGGAGGGCCGCGGTGGCGAAGCCGCGCTCGCGGTATTCGCTTTCA
>JAYTVY010000627.1:0-2690 GCA_043743755.1 Bryobacterales bacterium
CCAGCGGATGGACTGCAGCCGTATCTTGGCGCGTGGGGGCACATGCTGGCGGCGAGCGACGATCTAATCGACATGATTCACGATCATCCCTTCATGCCGACAATCGGCTGCGGAGGATCCATCACCAGTTCCACGTCCATATTCGACGCGTGGCTCACGCCGAGCTCCGGGGATAGCTTAGGGGTGGCCAGCTTCACATCTTCCCCGGCGCGCGCGGGAACGATAACCGTCCGCGCCACCAGCTGCGGGCTGCCGCCCTCCGGATAAAAATCCGCCAGAATGCGATACAGGCCCGGTTTCGGGAAGCTCATCTGGTACCGGAACACGTGATCGGCGCCTTCCACGGGATGCTGGTGGATGAAGAATCCGAGATCCTGGCTCACTACGAACATGTGCATGAACTTTTCATGCACCACCTGAAAATGCCGCACTGGCTTCCCGGTCCTGGGATCCAGCACGTGGAATGCGAGCCGCACCTTTTCGCCCGCGTGGAATTTGGCGGGATCCACGCGCAGGTCCAGCGGGAACTCGGTGGTATCGGGGATTCCCAGCACCAGTTTCATGCCGCAGCGCGGGCAGGTTCCCGGTTTATCCGACCGCACATCCGCATCCATGGGACATACGTAATCCTGCGAGACCGGCGCAGCGGCCGCGGGCTGCTTTGCGTCCGGCGATGCGCCTTCTTGCGCCAAACCGCTCAGCAGAATCAGGGCGAGGATTACCTGCACAGTTCTATTATCGCGCGCGGAAAGCTGTGCTAACATCACCACGTCGAATGAAACGATTTTCAATCGCCGCGATCGCCGGCGATGGCATCGGGCGTGAAGTGGTTCCGGCCGCGATCCAAGTGCTCGAATCCATCGCCCCGAGTTTTGACGCCGCGTTCGATTTCGAATACTTCGACTGGGGCGCCGAATACTATCTCCACAACGGCCGCATGATGCCGGCCGACGCGCTGGACCGGCTGCGGCCCAAAGCCGCGATCCTGCTGGGGGCGGTGGGCGATCCGAACATTCCCGACCACATCACGCTGAACGGCCTCTTGCTGCCCATCCGCCGCACTTTCGATCAGTTCGCCAACGTGCGGCCCGCCATGCTCTATCCCGGCGTGGATTCGCCTCTGGCCGGCGCGAAACAGATCGACATGGTGGTGGTGCGCGAAAATACCGAGGGCGAATACGCGCAGGTGGGCGGCTTCCTCTATCATCATCATCCGGATGAAGTGGCTATCCAGACGGCCGTATTCACGCGCCGCGGCATTGACCGCGTGGTGCGATTCGCGTTCGAGCTTGCGCGCCGGCGCAACGGCCAGCGCCGCGTCACTTCCATCACCAAATCCAACGCTCAGGGCTACGGGATGGTGCTGTGGGATCGCGTGTTCCAGCAGGTGGCCTCCGAATACGAAGGCATTGACACCGAATCGCTGCTGGTGGATGCCGCCGCGATGAACTTCGTGCGCCGGCCCGAAAGCTTCGATGTGGTGGTGGCGTCCAACCTGTTCGGCGATATTCTCAGCGATCTGTCAGCCATCGTTACCGGCAGCATCGGCCTCGCGCCCAGCGCTAATCTGGATCCCACGCGCCGTTTCCCGTCCATGTTCGAGCCCGTGCACGGTTCGGCGCCGGATATCGCGGGCCGCGGCATCGCGAATCCGCTGGCGACTATCCTGGCCGCGGGAATGCTGCTGGATCACCTGGAGCTTCGCGAAGCAGGCATGCGGGTGGAACGAGCAGTGGCCGCGATCCTGGCGGAGGGCCGCGTGCGCACCGCGGATCTGGGCGGCTCCTCCACTACTCAGGAAGTAACCGAAGCCGTACTGGCGCGCCTGTAACTGTGTAATTGTGGCGGTTCAGTGCGCTGCCGGCGCAGCCAACGCCGACCTGGTCCAATCGCACAGCGTCTGTTTATCGGCATCCGAAAGACGCGCCTCCGGATGCAGCGGGCGATAGTACCACAGCGGCATGCCGCCGCTTTGGACCTCGTCGCAGATACCCTTCAGGCGATCTTCTTGTTGCGCTTTGGTCAGGGCGGTCCACTGCGAAGAGTTCATCTTTTTTCGTCCCGAGTTCACATCGGAGACCATCAGCCACGAAACCGGTGCAAAGTTGCCGTACCATTTCCAAACCGTTGCGTTGCTATGGCAGTCGCGGCAAGCGCGATTGATAATGGCGTCGGCGCCGGCGGGCACGCGCATGTTCGCCTCGATAGTTTGCTCCGGATGTATGGCCGGATTGGTCTGCTCCGGACGCACCACCTGAATGAGAACGAACACGGCAAGAGCCACCAGACCAATCATGCGAAGGCGCTTTTTCATGGGGTCCTATATTCGCGCGATAGCGCCACACAGGACCGACGCAACTTGCTTCACCTGCGCCGGCTCGAGATACGGATGCATGGGGAGGCACAGCACGGACTGCGCGCAGGCCTCGGAAACCGGCAGGCCGCCCTCGCGATAGAGTGGATCGGCATAGGCCGGAAGCAGGTGAATCGGCGCCGGATAGTGGATGGCGGTCTGAATTCCAGCCGCGTCCAACGTCGCGCGCAGATGGTCCCGTTCATGGCTGCGAATCGCATACAGGTGATACACGTGACGCACGTCCGGAGCAACCAGCGGCCGGTCGACGCCCGCATCTTCGAGCAGACGATCATAGAGCGCGGCATGGGCGCGGCGCGCTTCATTCCAGCGGGGG
>JAYTVY010000628.1:0-2478 GCA_043743755.1 Bryobacterales bacterium
CCATCACGGGCCTGGACCCGAACAGGCGCGCCACGGCGAAACGCAGCAATTCGGCGAAGATCACCGCCGCCAGGCAAGCGATCTGGTATACGCTGCGGCGCAGGTCCGGGCGCTGCCGCAGCAGGTGGTATACGGCGCTGAGATCGAAGAACGGAGAGAATCGCCAGACGTCGTCCTTCTCGGGCGCCAGATCGCGCAGGACTCCGCCCAGCACCCCCACGGCGGCAAACACCGGCATGGACATCAACTCGCCGTTGATCATGGCCGGAATCGAGATCAGGATTCCAGACAGCAATCCACTCACGTAGCCGCCCACCATGCCGGCCACCAGACTGCCTTCCAGTCCGAGGTCGACTGCCTGATAATCCCGCGTCAGAACCCGGGTCGCGACCCCCGTCCCGTAGCCCGCCGAGAACCACAGGGAGAGCTTGACGCGCTGGACCAGGGTCCGCTCCTCGCGCATCAACATCCGCTGGAAACCGCTGAACCGGACCAGGATACTGGCGAACGACGCGGCCACGGCCACCCGAAGCAGCAGTATGAAGAGCTGTTGTTGTTCCAGCATCCGCGTCCTGGGGATCATTATAATGAAAAGAAAACCAAGGATTTGATGCTCACCAAGGTAGCTGAAGCAAACTTCCCGAGCCGGTTCGGCCATTTTCGGATTTACGGATTCGAAGGCCGCTACGGCGACTCCATTGAGGAATCGGTGGTGCTGCGCATGGGGGACCTGAGCGCGCCGGGAGAACCTCCGCTGGTGCGGATTCACTCGCAATGCCTCACCGGCGATGTATTCCACAGCCTGCGCTGCGACTGCCGCTCGCAACTGGAGCTGTCGCTCAACCTGATCGCGGAGGCGGGGCGAGGCCTGCTGATTTATGAGCACCAGGAAGGCCGAGGCATCGGCTTGCTGAACAAGCTGCGGGCCTACGAGCTGCAGGATGAGGGCTTCGACACGGTGGAAGCTAACGAGCGGCTGGGGTTCGATGCCGACCTGCGCGATTACGCCATGCCCGGTGAGATCCTGCGCTACTTCGGGGTGAAACAGGTGCGCCTGCTCTCGAACAATCCCCAAAAGATCGCGGCGCTGGAGGGCGCCGGAGTCGAAGTGACGGAGCGCATCCCATGCATCGTTGCCCCGCACGAATCGAGCGAAGGATACCTGCGCACGAAGAAACAAAAACTAGGTCATCTGCTGGATTAGCGCTTCAAAATATCGATCAAAACCGGATACGGATTCACCGCCGCGCCGCCCCACCAGTGTTTCTCGGGCCCAATCTTGAAAATCGCCATGTGCAAGTGCGGTGTGCCTGCCGGAGCATTGCCGGTGGTACCCACATAGCCGATGACGTCGCCGGCTCTTACGCGTTGCCCCTCATGCAAATCGTCCGCGTAGCGGTCCAGGTGGGCGTAGTAATAGCACCAGACTTCCGCGGGATCAAACTGATAGATGGTGATGCCGCCTTGCTGGCTGGTGAAAAGCTTGCGAATGTCGCCGGGACCGATGGCGTGGATGGGCGTGCCGCGCGGGGCCAGTATGTCCGCCGCCTCATGCCGCCTTCCGCCGGAACGGGCGGCGCTGAACGTATCGAGGATATCGGACGCCTTCAGTCCGTCTAGCGGCGCCACCAATCGCCGCCCGGCCAGTTCGTCCAGGTCCGTTTGGGAGATGCCCGTCGCGGTTGCGGGCGGTTCTGTCCGCGGCCTCTGAGCGGGTTCCGGCACAGGAGCGGGGGCTGCCGGGGCAGGAGCCGCGGCGGCGGCCGCCTGAACGCGAGGGGCAGCCGCGGAACGCCAGTCGATGTAATACAAAATAAGCGCCACCAGCCCAACAGCCGTCAATAAGATGAAGGGGCGGTAGCGCACTCGAATCAGTTCTCCCGGAGGCTCGCCGTCATGCCGGGGGTCACCAGGCCGGCCAGTTCCAGCGCATCCCAGTTGGTCAGGCGAATGCAGCCGTGGGACTGGGTCTTGCCGATGGATGCGGGTTCCGGCGTGCCGTGAATGCCGTAATGTTCTTTCGAGAGGCCAATCCAAACGGGACCCACCGGATTGTTGGGCCCGGGGGGGATCCGCGCTTTCGCGTGCGCCTCCGTGGCATCCCAAAAAAGATCCGAGTTGTAGAAGAACGGCGGATCCTTAATGGGCTTGTGCAGTTTCCATTCACCCACGGGCAGCGGATCGTGATCGCTCCCCATGGTGGCCGGATAATGCGCGATGACGTGCTTATCGGAATCCATTACCTCGACGGAACGTTGTTCTTGCAGCACAATCACCAGAGTACCTTTTCCGGCGTGCGAAGCTCGCTGCACATCGGGCGCGAGAATCTCCTGCCCGGCCTCATCGAATTTCTTGCGGGGGTTCAGAAGCTTGAGCAGACGCGGGCTGACGTGAAATTTCTCACTTAGACCTTCCAGCGGAGATTCGTAACCGAGCACCTTCAACTTGGCTTTCTCCTGCATGTCGGCGGGGATCTTC
>JAYTVY010000629.1:0-2956 GCA_043743755.1 Bryobacterales bacterium
AGCCGGACGCCGTTCATTTGCGCGCGGACAGAGCGCTGCAGGGCGGGCTGGATGTTGCCCAGAACCAGATAGGGCTGGTTTTTGTAGGATTCGGGAAGCTTGGGGTTGAAGTGGCCGAAGACATTGAGATCGGTGACCAGCGTCTCGCGATCGTTCATGTCGTCGCTGTACTTGCCGGCCCAGTAAAACGTCTTGCCGGGGACGCGATCGAGGCCCTCCAGGTCAATATTGTGATCAAGGAGGAGCTTTTCGTCGGCCGGATCAAAGTCATCGCCCACCACGCCGACCACCTTGGCCTGGGTGAAATAGCTGGCGGAGAGAGCGATGTAAGTGCAAGCGCCGCCGAGAGTTCGGTCGGTCCGGCCGTGGGGGGTTTCGATGCCGTCGTAAGCGACGGAACCAACAACAACAAGGGACATGGGTCTAGTGTAGCGGGAATTGGTGCATCCGAACGCTAAAATGGGTGCGGATGGCGTATCGTCTGCACGTGTTTCCCGGCCTGGTGATTCTGGTGTATAGCCTTGCTGTACAGCTTCAGGTTTACTTATGGGCGCTGAAGCACGTGCGCAATCGCGTGTGGGTGCACGCGGTCCACGCCACGGGCGTTGTTTGCATCACGCTGGCCTATCTGTTCGGGTATTACCGAGTGGTCAAGTACTTTTCTCCGGATACCGCATGCTGGATAGAAGCAGGGGCGCTGGCGTGGGCGGCGTGTCTGACGGGGTTCTATGGCGGAGTGGTGTTGTGGCGGCAAGCGGCGCGCTATGATGGCGCGCGGCGAGGGTTCCTGAAGGCCGCGGCCACGGGCCTGTGCGTGGCGCCGCTGGCCGGAATCGGAATCGGAATTATCGAACGCGAGCGCTTTCAGTTGACTGAGGTCGATATACCCCTGGCCGGACTTCCGAAAGAGCTGCACGGCCTGCGCATCGTTCAAATCACCGATCCACACTTAAGTCCGTTCTTGAGCGAGCGCGAGTTCGCGCGCGCCATCGATATGGCCAATGAAACCGGCGCGGACCTCGCACTGATGACCGGCGATCTGATCAGCCGCCCGGGCGATCCTCTAGATGCCTGCTTGCGGCAACTGGCGCGGCTTCGCGCCGAAGCGGGAGTGCTGGGGTGCCTGGGGAATCACGAGTCGTACACGCGCACCGAAGACTACGTGGAGCGCGAGGGCCGCAGGATCGGCATTGACTTCCTTAGAAACCGGGCGCGCGTGCTGTGGTTCAATGGCACGCCCATCAACTTCGCGGGCGTCGATTACCAGGCCATGCATACGGGTTATCTGCCGGGGGCGGAGCGGCTGGTGCAGCCGGGCATGCTAAACGTGATGCTCTCGCACAATCCGGACGTATTTCCCGCAGCCGCGAAAAAAGGCTACGCGCTCACCATCGCCGGACATACGCACGGCGGGCAGGTGAACGTCGAGATTCTGCATCAGAACGTCAACATGGCGCGTTATTTCACGCCGTATGTGCGGGGCCTGTATCGCGAAAACGGAGCGGCTGTCTACGTCTCGGCTGGCCTGGGGACAATTGGAGTACCGGTGCGGCTGGGTGCGCCGCCGGAGGTTTCGGTGGTGCGCCTGTGCGCTATTTAGTCATCAGCGACCTGCACGCAAACTGGGAGGCGCTGGCTGCCGTGCTGCGCCACGCTCGCGGCAAGTACGACAAGACGGTCTGCTGCGGGGATCTGGTGGGCTATGGCGCCGATCCCGATATCGTCACGCGGTGGGTGCATGGGAACGTGGCGGCCGTGGTGCGCGGCAATCACGACAAAGCTTGCGCCGGCATGGAGGATCTGGAATGGTTCAATCCCGTGGCGCGAATTTCAGCGATGTGGACCCAGGTGGCGGCCAAGCCGCCCACCATCGCCTATCTCAAGTCCCTGCCAAAGGGGCCTGAGAGCGTGGACGGCTTCCAGATCCTGCACGGCTCGCCGCTGGACGAAGATGAATATGTGTTGTCCGAGCGCGATGCGGCGACGATGGCGCCATACCTCGAAAAAGCTGTCTCATTCTTCGGCCACACCCACATCCAGGGGGGCTTCTGGTTGCGGCGAAACGCGGTGAAGAGCCTGAGCAGCCCTTCGCTCGGTTCCGACTCGGAGACGCTGGAGTTGGAGAACGGCATCAATTACTTGATTAACCCCGGTTCAGTGGGCCAGCCGCGAGACGGCGATGCTCGGGCGGCCTACGCGATTTACGAACCGGAGCAGCGCCTGGTGACGTTTTGGCGGGCGGCATACGATATCCGGTCCGCACAGGAAAAGATTCTGAAGGCTGGACTGCCGGAAATCCTGGCGTATCGTTTGGAATCGGGCTCTTGAGACCCTAAGGGCGGGCTTGCGGCTGAAGGCCCATGCTCAAGGGCGCGAAGATTCGCGCAAGCGCCGGAACATCCACAAATAAAAGCACAATCAAGAGAACCGTACAGGCGATCACCGAAGCCATCAGGGCCGGCTCGCGATACAGCGTTTCAGGCCGCTGCACAGCGCTATCCGGCTTGAAGGCGAGCGAGAAGTAGATCGCCATCACCAGCGCGATCAGCGGAAACGCGAGAATCAACTCCAAGCGGTAGCGCATGATGAAAACGCCGAATGTGAGCATCCCGAAGGAACCGTAGAACATGATGGAGACCAGCAGCCGCCGTTCATCGTAGAACGCGAACGCGCGGCGATAGGCGGTACGCCGCGCCGGATCGTCAAACTCGCGATACTCGGCCCAGCGCTTGATGGCCATGAAGTAGCAGCCCACCATCCAATAGGCGACCAGGAGAGACACCGGAGGGCTGGCTTGAGTGAGCGTGATGTACCAACCGGCCAGCATGCGCAGTGGATTGTTTATCGATTCGGTAAGCACATCGACGTAGGGGATGTCCTTGCTCCGAATTGGCGGGATGTTGTAAATGCATCCCATGACCCAGAGCGCGGCCATGGTGATGAAGAACGGGATGGA
>JAYTVY010000630.1:0-5792 GCA_043743755.1 Bryobacterales bacterium
TGCCGGTGCCGGACTCGCCGGTGAGCAAAATGCGCGCATCGGAGCGGGCGGCCAGCGTGGCCTGCTCAACCACGCGCGCGAATGCGGGGGAGCTCCCGATCATTCTCGATCCGGGTCCCACCAGTTCCCGCAGCGCGGCATTTTCACGGCGCAGGCTGGACTGTTCCAGGGCGTTCTTCAAGGCCAGCAGCACGCGGTCGCGGCTCAAGGGCTTCTCGAGGAAATCGAAGGCGCCGGCGCGCGTGGCGTCCACTGCCTCGGCGATGGTTCCATGACCGGAGATCATGATCACCGGAGCAGCGCCGTCCCGTTCGCGCAACTCGCGCAGAAAGTCGATGCCATTTCCATCCGGCAGCCGCACGTCCATCAGCAGCGCGTCCGCGCCGGCGGTCAACGGACGTGCCTCCTCGATGGTGCCCGCCAGCAGTACCGAGTAGCCTTCGCGTTCCAGCACCAGCCGCAGCGATCCGCGGATATTCGGCTCGTCATCGACAATCAAGATTCGTTTGGCGGGCATTAAACTCTTTCCGCGACAGGCAGCACCACGCGAAACGCCGCGCCGCCCAGTTCGCTGGCCACCAGCGTGATATCGCCGCCGGACAGCACGGCGCTCCGCCGCGCGATGGAGAGGCCCAGCCCCATGCCGCCGGGCTTGAATGAGATGGTGGGCTCGAACAGGGAAGCGCGCGCCTGATCGCTGAGCCCAGGTCCGGAATCGTGCACTTCAATCGCCACGTGTCCATTGCGCGCGGTGGTGACACCCAGCACGTGGCCGCCGCTGTGAGCGGCCTGGGCCGCGTTTTCCAGCAGATTGGTGAGCAGGCCGCGCACCAGATCTTCATCCGCGAATGCCACCGGAGCGCTGGCGCTCAGCCGGGTATCGTAGCGAACTTCGGGATGGGCGTTGCGCAGCAGAGCGATGCGCTCGCCCAGCAGCGCGTTCACGTCCAGCGGACTCGGATGCACCGGCGGCTCGCTGGCGAATTCGGAGAACGCGCGCACCCGGCGCTCCAGGCCGATGACTTCATCCACCACGATTTGTGCCGCCTGATTCAAGAATTCGTCGCCGCTTCCGGAATGCCGCGCCGAGATTTCTTCCATGGTGAGACGGATGGGGGTCAGCGAGTTCTTCACCTCGTGCGCCATTTTGCGCGCCAGCGCCTGCCAGCTTTCGAGGCGCGTCACCCACACCAGGCGCTCGCGCGACCGCTCCAGTTGGGCGGCCATGTCATTGAACGCAACGACGGCCGCGCCGATCTCGTCATCGCGCGTGGACGTTACGCGCGTCTCCAGCTTTCCGGCGGCCACTTGCGAAAGTCCCGCGGTGAGCTGCCGGACCGGCCGGCTGATGCGATGCGCCCACCAGGCCAGCACCGCGAACGAGATCGCCCAGATGGCCGCGGAGAGCAAGAGCAGCGTCCCGGCGAATCCGCGATCCAGATCGCGGCTGAGCACGGCGCGGGCGCGCGCGTATTCGTCCGAAAGGCGCTGCATCTGAATACCGCGCAGCGCCCCCGAATAGACGGAAACCTCATTGCCGCCGCGAACCAGATAGTCCAGGCGGTCTCCGCGATCGCCGGCCAGCGCGAATCGCTCCGGCTCGCCGCTGCTCCAGAACTCTTCCACCGAGGCCGGCCACTCCGAACGGCCCGCGGCGTTGTAGCGATCCGGCTGCACGCGTCCCTCGCGGGCGTCGCGCGCCAGATTCTCGCGCATGGTCCGGTAGAACTCGCGGCCGGTGCGTTCCAGGTCCCGCGATACCTGGTCCAGTTCGCGCGTGGAGCGCGACGCCGTGCTGGAGGAAAGCGCCACCCAGATGGTGAGCAGCAGAGGCGCCAGGGTGGCCGCCAGAAACGCCAGGATCAGGCGCGTGCGGAGCTTCATCGTTTCAGCTCGGCCAGCCGGAATGCGCCGGAATCGAGCGAGGCGTGCTCTTCGCGGCCGCGTGGGGGACGGCTGAAGACGTCGATCAGAGTGGTGATGCTGATGCCGGAATCGGATGCGGCGCTGGAGGCCGCCTTGGGCTCACCGCTGCGCACGTCCAGATGGACCCACAGGTCCCGATCCGTGGGCAATCCGGACGCCGCCAACGAAAGATTCTGCAGACACCAGTTCTCGGCGCCGACGGCCGTCAGCCGCACGGCCGAACGCCGCAAATCGCTCAGGCGCACCACGGCGAACTTCTGCTCCCACAGATCGTAACTCACCACGAACCGCTCCAGAGCACGCTGCAGCACAGTGCCGCGAGAGCCGGCGTAGGACACGGTGAGTTGAAAATCGAAGGGCACGGACGCGCCGTCATGCAGACGATCCAGGCTCTTGCCGGTGAGGAAGTGGAGGCGCGGAGCGGATACCTGGAGCCGGTCGGCATTCCAACGGACAATTAGATCTTCGCCCGAGACGCTTAAGGAGAGGAGGCGCAGGCACAGCACTAGCGGAAGGGCGGCGAACAACGCCCGTGTCACCCACATCCATCGGGTCCCGGCCCGCAGTCGATCTCTCAAACGTTGTGATCCTTAGAAATTCATCCCTGCAATTAACATCGGCTCCATATGTCCCTGGCGGATGGGAAATGCCAGCGCAAACAGAAAGGCGTCCCGGCTAAATAAACCCAGGCCGCTGGATACTCCCGCACCCACCGATTGCTTCATCTCGGCGGGCTCGCCCTTATTCCAAACCGCGCCGGCGTCATAGAACACGCGAAAGACACGGTATCCATACGTGACGGAGGCGTGCGCCACCCGGTTTCCGCCAAGCGGGTCCAGCTCATACTTATCCCAGCCGCGCAAGGTACTGCTGTTGCCCAGCACGAAGCGCTCAAACAGAGGCGCTCGCCCGGATACACTGCCCACCATTACGGCCGCTTCGGCCTTATGGTTGGGCCCAAATCCGAATTTATATTTGGCCCGGACCGCGTGCTTCGTGTACGCCAGATCCGAACCCAGCAGCTTGCTGGATGCCCGCAGACTGTAGCCCGCGTCCAGATCCTGCGAGATGCTGTCCGTCACCTGCCAGTGCCGGTGGAAGCGCAATCCGGCATTCACCGCATTGGCGGAAACGGAATCGAGCTGCTGGAAGCTTGCGCCCACGGTAAGGGTCAGGGGTCCGGCCAGGACAAAGGTGGCGCTGGGCTCGACGTTCCGGCGGGAACGATAAGCCGCAGCGCCGAGGGAAGAACCTGTTGCGCCGCCGAGAGCGGCCAGCGTGGACCGGTCGTATTGTTCGTGGAACGCGTCGAACTCGAAGCCCAGCCGGACGCGCTGGTTCTCGCCGAACGTCAGCCGCTCGTACCTGGCCCGGAATCCGGTGGAGCGTTCCACCAGCGTCTCTCCATCGCTGAGGACGCCGAAGGTCAGCGCGTTTGCGCCGGCCGTGAGCGTAGCCTCGCCGGCGCCGCTCACGCCCAGGCGGGAGCTATAAACCACGCGGGGGATTGAGAAGTCGAAGTTTCCCCGGCGGTCATCCACATCGAGCACCACGCGGACATGTTCGGGTGCGTTGCCGCGGGCCACGCGAAAGGACACCTGGTGGGCGTGCAACTCGGTCGAGATGCGCGCGGCCAAGCGGCCCAGTCTCTCGCTATTGAGTTTCTGGCCGATGAAATTGTGGATTTCCTCGAGCAGGGAATTGCTGAGTCTATAATCGCGCTGGCGGCTGAAGTCGATGCTCTCAACCGTGTAGCGCGCGTTGACGTTCAGCTCGCTGGATTCGTCCTGGGCAGTGAGGCGGAAGACGAAGCAGAGAGCCACGGCGTACTTCATGGCGATCCGAGTGTGCACGTGCGTTGCCAGCTACAACTTGAAGTGTACATTAGGTTTTGGACGAATGTGGTGTGCCGGGTGGGCTACAGGTGTGAAGTCTGCCGGGCTAGACTTTGGCGGCCATGCGGGCGCCGCGGTCCACGGCGGCGGCGCGAACATGCTCAAGGGACGGAAGAATCAACTGGCGGCGGCCCAGGCGCAGGAGGCCGCGGCGAGCCAGGGCGTTCAACGTGGTGGAGGTGGTTTCACGCGTGGCGCCTACCATACTGGCCAGTTCGCCCTGCGAAAGCGGAATCGAATATTCGTGACCTTCCATTTTCGAACCGAAGGTCTGGGCCAACTCGGCCATGTAATAAAGGATCCGGTACTCCACATCCCGCAGACAGAGCAGCTCGATTTTCTTTTCCAGTTCCTTTTTCCGGCCGATGACCATTTCCGAAAACATTCTCCACAAGTGCGGCTTGCCATCGCAGAAGCCTTGAAATAGCTCGCGCGGGATAACGTAGATGGTGCCCTCCTGCAGGATCTCAGCCGAGACTTCGCGCGCACCTTCGCCGGTGAGCGCCTGCTCGCCGAAGAGCATGCCAGACCATAGAATTTGTAAGATTATCTCTTTTCCGTCGTCGCCGCGCTTATGCACTTTCACGAGTCCGGCGTCCAGGAAATAGATGCTGTCGGCGGGGCTGCCCTCGGAGTATACGGTGGCAAACCGGCGATTTGGCGAGAACTTCGTTACCCCCTCCATGGGGATGAGTTCGGTGCGCACTAAGGCCGCCAGTGTTGTAGAGTTCAAATCCATTGGATGTCGGATATTATATGCTGTTTGACAACGAATTTCTCAACTAAATATATTTTTCATTCCGCCGCGCGCCATTAACCCGCCCCCCGCAGCTGCCGGGCGAACCGCGCGCCCGCCTCGAAGCTGCCCGACATCCGATCCGATCGCAAATCTTTCCGCAGCTGGTCCAAGACCTCGACATAGGCTGCCAGTGCTTCTTCAATCGATGTAGCGTTCGTAGCCAGGATATCACCCCAGATGTCAAAAGAGCTGAGGGCCAGGCGGGTACTATCCCGGAGCGCCGGTCCGGAGACTTGCAGGGGAAGATCGGGCCGGGCCTCGAGCAGGGCCGCGAGGGCCGTGGAAGCCAGCTGGGGCAGGTGCGATGTATAGGCCACCACGCGATCATGCCGCTCGGCGGGCAGAACCAGTGGGATCGCGCCGATTGCGCCCAGCCAGCGCTGGAACTCGCGCGCGGGGGCAGTCTCCAGCTCGGCAGGCGCTTCCGGGGTTAGCACGTAAGCGCGGCCGCGAAAAAGCTCGGCATCGGCGTGGCGGACGCCCCGGCGCTCATTTCCGGCCAACGGATGACCACCCAGAAACTGGCAGCGGGTCAACGCCCGGCCGGCGCGCACGATGGCGGATTTTGTGCTGCCCGCGTCGGTGACCAGCGCATCCGGACTGACCCAACTCTCCAGAGCGGGCAGGGTCTCGACGATGCGGCGGATAGGCCAGGCGAGATAGATCAGATCGGCTTCGGCGGCGGCGCGTTCCAGGGGCGCGGGCTCGTCGATCACGCCCAGCGTCACGGCCCGATCCATCGTTTCCGGGGAGCCGACTCCCAGAATCCTGCCGGAATAACCGGCTTTGCGCAGCGCCAGCGCGAAGGACCCTCCGATCAAGCCGGCGCCGAGGATCGCTACCGTGTCCATCTCAGAGTGAGCGTCCGACGGCGGGCGCGATGATCCTGAGCTGATTCATGAGCTCCGCGAATTGCTGCGGCCGCAGGGACTGTGCGCCGTCGCTCAAGGCATGGTCGGGATCGTGATGCACTTCCACCAGCAAGCCATGCGCGCCGGCTGCCACGGCTGCGCGCGCCATCGGGATCACCTTGTCGCGCCGGCCGGTGCCGTGCGAGGGATCCGCCACGATGGGCAGATGCGAGAGCGCCTGCACCACCGGAATGGCCGAGATGTCCATGGTGTTGCGCGTGTAAGTTTCGAAGGTGCGGATGCCGCGCTCGCACAGGATCA
>JAYTVY010000631.1:0-2826 GCA_043743755.1 Bryobacterales bacterium
CGGTCATTGAAGAAGTGAACTCTTGCGGGTCCATAAGCTTTTTTTACTCTAGCTGAGTCCGTTAAAGAGATCAAGAAAATATTTTAACAGACTCTTTAGTTCGTGTACCTGTCACGCATAATATCAATATGAGCCGCCTGATCAAATCGCCTTCAGCGTGCCAAAATTAGTAGCTTGATCCCCCGGCTTGCACGACGCCTCGGACTGCTGGACGCCACCATGATCGTCATGGGCGGCATCATAGGGTCCGGGATTTTCATCAACCCCTACATCGTGGCCCGTCATCTGCGCACGCCCGGACTGATTCTGCTGGCCTGGGCGATCGGAGGCTGGATCGCGCTTAGCGGCGGATTCATCTGGGCCGAGTTGGCCGCTCGCAGGCCGCTGCTGGGCGGGCAATACGCGTATCTGCGCGAGGCCTGGCATCCCGCCGTTGCTTTCATCTATGGCTGGACCCTGCTGCTGGTGACGCAGACTGGGGGAATGGCCGCCGTCGCGGTCACCTTCGCTAAATATTTCCTCCAGATCACGGACGCTCCCGTGCCCGACAGTGTCATCGCCGTGCTGGTGCTCGCTCTGCTTACCATCGTGAATTGCCTGGGCGTTCGCGCCGGCAGCACGGCCCAGAATCTGCTCATGGCGATGAAGATTTGCGCCATCGCCGCGCTGGTGATCTGCGGGTTTGTCTTAACCGGACGCCCCCATCCCATTGCTGCCGAGGCCGGTAATCCGGCGCCCCAGTCCTGGGATCTGCTGCGCGCCGCTGGAGCTGCGCTCACACCGATTGCATTCTCCTACGGCGGCTGGCAGACCGCGAGTTTCATGTCCGCCGAACTGCGCGACCCGCGCCGCGATCTCACCCGCGGCCTCATCATCGGCGTCCTCGGCGTAGTCGCGCTGTACCTGGCGGTGAATTTCGTGTATCTGCGAGTGCTCGGCCCCGGCGGTCTCGCCGATACCACCACACCCGCTTCCTCCGCCATGCAAGTCGCCATTGGATCGCGCGGCGCCACCCTCACCGCCGTAGCCATCGCTATCTCCACCCTCGGTTTCTTGAGCCAGGGAATGCTCACCGCCCCTCGCGCTTACTTCGCCATGGCCGCCGATGGCCTTTTCTTTCGCAGCGTCGCTTATGTCTCGCCCAAAACTCAAGTGCCGGTGGTGGCCATCGCTCTTCAAGGCGCGCTGGCCATCGTCATCGCGCTCTCCGGAAAATATGAGCAGATCCTCAACTACGTGATCTCGTCGGATTTCATTTTCTTCGGGCTGACGGCCGCCGCTCTGTTCGTCTTTCGACGCCGGCAGCCAAGAGATGAACAAGCCGGATATCGCGTGCCTGGCCATCCCGTGACCACCGGGCTTTTCATCGCGTCCTGCGTGCTGATTGTCTCCGGCACCGTCTACAGCCATCCCCAGGAGAGTTTGATAGGCTGGCTGATTCTCGCGTCCGGATTCCCCGCCTACCTCTTCTGGAGGCGCAAAACATGAACCGCGTGATGTCCTCGGCGTATATGCAGTGGGCCAAACTGCATTCGGCTTCGTGCTTCAACCTGGCCGTCAGCGGGATGCCCAGTTATCCCCTGTCGGAGCTTCCCGTAAAGTTGGAAGATCTGGAACTCTCGCGCGGCGGTGCGTACGGGTATGCTCCCTTGCAGGCCGCGCTGGCCGCTCACTGCGGCGTCGAAAAGGAAAACGTGGTGACCGCAGCAGGCACTTCCATGGCCAACCTGCTCGCTATGGCCGCAATCCTGGAGCCCGGCGGCCAGGCGCTGGTGGAGCATCCCACCTACGAATTGCTGCTGGCCGCGCTGGGTTATTTGCAGGCGGATGTGCGCCGTTTTGAGCGCACGCCCGAGAGTGGCTTCGCGCTGGATCCGCGAGCCATCGAACGCGCCATTACGCCGCGCACGAAGCTGATCGTGCTCACCAACCTGCACAATCCGTCCAGCGCATTGGCCCCTCAAGCCACTCTGCGCACCGTCGGCGAAATTGCCCGCGGCGTGGGAGCGCGCGTGCTGGTGGATGAAGTCTACCTGGACGCGGTGTTCGATGACACGCCACCTACGGCGTTTCAATTAGGCCCCCAGTTTGTGGTTACCAACAGCCTCACCAAAGTCTACGGATTAAGCGGATTGCGCTGCGGCTGGATTCTGGCGGAGCCCGGCCTGGCCCGCCGCATCTGGCAACTCGACGACCTTTTCGACGTAAACCCCGCGCACGTGGCCGAGCGCCTGAGTTGCATCGCGCTCGCCAATCTCGGCCCTGTCCGCTCCCGCTCCCGCGCCCTGCTGAATGCCAACCGCCCGTTGCTGAATCGGTTCTTCGCTACCAGATCCGACTTGGAAGTCCGCCCGCTCGAATCCGGCACCGTCGCCCTCCCCCGCCTGGTTTCCGGCCCGGTGGATCGGCTCTGCCACCTCCTGAAAAGCAAATACGAAGCCACCGTCGTCCCCGGTTCGTTTTTCGAAATGCCCCAACACTTCCGCATCGGCATCGCCACTGAAACCTCGATTCTCGCCGAAGGTTTGCGCCGCCTGGCCAGCGCTTTGGACGAGTGCGCTGGACAGTGACAGGCCTTGAATAAATTTTTCTATCGTTCTTTCTATGAGTTAGAGTTTGCCACGGTCCATCTCTTGCACCCTCAAGTTACGATGGACTTGAGAGCTTGGTAATCGGCTATCGGAACCAAGCCGCCGCATTGTCTGGGAGCCATGGTAATCCTGGGGAACGGCAACTCGCTAGCGCGTGGCCACTGAGCATCCAGTGGTAGCCAGTCGAGCGGGCTTCTAATTCTTCGATAAGGGCGCCCTATTTAGGACAGCAGTT
>JAYTVY010000632.1:0-4609 GCA_043743755.1 Bryobacterales bacterium
GGTTATAGCAGGGGGGGCGGTGGCTGGAGGGGTAAGGTGTTGATTTTGTTGGGTAAGAATGTTGTGACTGGAGTCGGTCAGGCTGGAGCCCAAGGGAGACCGCGCACGCGCCGGAGTAGTTAAGAGCTGGCCGGGGGGCCCGCCGTACATTTTACGAGAGTGACAGCCAACCGCTCATCTCCTAAAGTGTTCCAGTCACCCCTAGAGGCATTGCGTAAATATTCACTCTGGTTAACATAACAGCGGCGAACGTGTCTGGTTCCGTTGTGCTGAATGCAAAAATGACGGCAGCAACGCACACGCGCGTATGCTAAGCGTTGAAAACCCAGGGGGCATTGCGGTATCATAAAGGCTGACATTTCCTTGAAGGATCCACGTTAGCGAATGGCCAATACTGTCTCGTCCTTGAAGCGTGTGCGCACGGAGAAGCGGCGCACTGAGATTAACCGGTTTCGGAAGACCCGTCTACGGCACCAAGTGCGCGCGATGCGACGGCTGCTGGAGCAGAAGGACGCCAAGGGCGCTACTTCCGCGGTTCCGCAGACGTTCTCCTTGATTGACCGCTCGGCTAAGTGGGGCATCATCAAGAAGAACACGGCAGCGCGGTATAAGAGCCGGATTTCGCGGAAGCTGAAAACGCTCGCTGCGGCCTAGGCCGTCAAAGTCAGGACCAGTTTTTCCATCACTACGCGGTCATCGGGGCGGGCGTCGCGCAAGGCACGGTCGGTTTCGTAGACTTGCACGAGGGCTGCCGACAGCTGCTCTTTCGAGAAAGCTCCCACCGTTTGGATTACTTGCTGGGCGCGCTGGGGCCACATGCGCATGCCATTCTTCGCGCAGTAGCCTTGCAGCTGCTGGGCGGTGCGCAAGCCGGCCTCCTGGGCGGTAAGGGCGAGGCGGAACTGGGTGGCCAGGAACGTGAGAGCCAAAGGCAGATATTCGCCCTGGCGGATCAGGGTGTCCAGGCTGGTCAAGGACTTCTTGCGGTCACCGCGGCCGAGGGCCTCCACCAAGAGAAAAATGGTGGACTCCTGGGCGTTCGGCACCAGCGCGGCGATATCTTCGGCGGTGACTTTGCGAGCGCCGGCGTAGAGGCGCAGTTTTTCGATCTCATTGGCGATGCGCGCGGCGTCGCCGGCCAGCGCTTGCACCAACAAACCCATTTCGGACACGCCGATTTCAACGCCGGCCTGCTTGGCGAGATCTTGCGCGAGGCGGCGGGCTGCGTCCATCGAGTACGGGCGGAATTCCACGACATCCGGAATGGCGGCGTAGAACTTTTGCACGCGGTCGAGTTTGGTTTTGTCCTCACCGTCGAAATCGTATTGCGATGCGTCGAACACCAACACGACATCGGGCGTGGGGTCTTTCACGTAACGGGCGAGGAGGACGGCGGCGGCGGCTTCGGCTTCGCCGGATGCGGCGCGGCCTTTTGGGAGCGCGGCTTCGGCGCCGGAGATCCAGATTACGCGGTGAGATGTGAACAGCGAGAGGGAGCGTGCATCGTCGAGGACATCGGCCAGGGCGGTTTCGGAGAGGTCGAAGTGCGAGAGGGAGTCTTCGGACAGGGCATGGCCCCGTGCCAGGAGGGATTTACGGCAAAGGC
This sequence comes from Bryobacterales bacterium, assembly GCA_043743755.1. Taxonomy (GTDB): domain Bacteria; phylum Acidobacteriota; class Terriglobia; order Bryobacterales; family Bryobacteraceae; genus JALYHQ01. Next base: position 1,607 of record JAYTVY010000632.1, read on the forward strand.
CGCGCTGATACGACTCGGGGCCGAGGAACAGGTAGACCGGGGAGGGTGGCGACTTTTTCAATCGCTCCAGGAATTGGTCCGGACTCAAAAGCTCTCCAGGATCGCGCTCACCAGGTCGCGAGCCACGTCCCGGCTCAGACGCCGCAGCGCTTCGCCGCTCTCTTCGAAATATGCCTGCGGGCTGATGCTGATTTCATACCGCTGGCGGGCCTCAAAGCTGGGGCGGGTGAACAGGACTTTTCCGGTGGCGCGCTCCATCAAGCGCACTTGCAGCGTGACGTTGACCTGAAGAGCGCTGGCGCGGCCGGTTTTCTGCTCAAAAATGGTGGGATAGGCGATGAAGTTCACGACCGCGCCGGTGAGCACGGCGTCGGCCTTTTCAGGATCGTTCACCACTTGATAGCGCGTGCGCGAGATGAACTCACGGGCGAGGGCCTCCGGCAGACTATCGGTGAGCTTGTACTTGGTGGTGACATTGGCCCATTTCGGGAGGGCAATGGTCTTGATGGATTTCGGGATCATGTCGGCATGACCGGCGACATGGTACCCGCAACCGGTGAGGCTGACGCAGAGGGCCGCGGTGAAGATCAGACTACTTGAGAATTGCACGCGCCACCTCCACTGCATTATCAGCCGCCAGCCGCAGGTTGTCGGCAACGATCCAGAACCAGCAGGCGCGGGCGTCATTGCGATCGGTGGCGATAGCGCCGACGGTGATGCCGCTCTGGCCAGCGGCGCCCACATTGGAGGGCGGCTCCAGGTCTTTACCGCGCACGTCGATGCCGGCGGTCTGAAGTCCGGCGGCGAGCGAGTCGGCTCCGGGATTCTTCTCGAGTTCCGCCCATACCGAAAAACTGTAACCGTGGAAGACCGGCGTGTGGACTACGCGCAAGGAAGGCATGGGTGCGGTATTGGAGCGTTCCAGCAGAGAGGCCAAGTGGCGCTCAATGCGATGCTCGACGTCCGCCAAGGATTGCGGGGCGTCTTCGCCATATTCCGGGAGCATGTTGAAGCTAGCCTGCGCATCGAATACATTCTTGGGCACCTTTTTGAGCGAAAGCAGGGCGGCGGTCTGCTGCTGCAACTCTTCCAGGCCCGGCTTGCCGCGTTCGCTGGCCGGTTCAAACACCAAGACCACGGCGCGGGCGACTGGCGATATGGCGTGCAATCGGATCAGAAAGAGAGCCAGCGCGATGGCGGCGGGATGCGCGACGATCACGAGGCCGGCGTCCGCGGCCGCGGCACCAGCGTCCAGCAGGGGGGCGCCCAGACGGGCCTCGGGCAGATCTTCCAGCGCGCCGGTGACATCGATTACGGCCGCGCCCTTGGCTTTGCGGCGGGCCACGCCGAGCGCGCGCTTGCTCGATTCAGGCGATCCGGCCAGGACCACCACGCGGCTGCCGGACCAATCGGCGGCTTCCAGCGTGCGCATCAAAACCATTTCGCCTGCATGCTCGGTAAGGATGCCAGTGTCGGCGTCTTCGTCGGAGGCCACCAGCTCAACGGCGGCTTTCAATCCCGAATCCGCGAGCAGCTCGCGCACCTCGCGGCCGAGGAGGCTTTCGCCACCAACCACGGCGATCTTGTTGCCGTCAGCCAACCTGGCGCTCCGGTTGCGGCTCGCGACGCCGGAAGATGCGCCGCACGATGCCGCCGGCGCGAATGAGGATGCCACTGGCCACGTATAAGACCATAATCAGCAGCAAGACACGCTGCGGAAAGTTCCAGGCGAGATAGATCACCACGCCGAAGAGGACCAGCAACAGAGGCGATCGCGGGCCACTGAGGTTGACGTGTTTGAAGCTGGGATAACGCCAGGTGCACACCATCAGAAACGACAGCAGCCCGAGCAGGGCCAGCCACAGGGCGCTCTGCACCCACCACTGGAGGGGCTCGCTGCCGGGAGCGAAATATACAATAGCGGCGATCATCGCGGCACCGGCGGGGATCGGCATGCCGACGAAATACTTGCGGTCTGTACGGCCGGGATTTTTGGGAACCGGGTTGGTGGTGACGTTGAAACGCGCGAGGCGCACGGCCCCGCACAACAAGAACAAGAACGACAAGAAGTAGCCGGCGCGCTCATCGAGAATTTCCGAAGGCAGATGCACGAACTGGACGCCCCAAGTGTACGCGAGCACAGCGGGGGCGATTCCGAATGTGATGACGTCGGCGAGCGAATCCATCTCACGGCCGAAGTCGCTGACGGTATTGGTCATGCGGGCAATGCGGCCGTCCAGGCCATCCAGAACCACTGCCAGCCCGATGGCCTTGGCGGCAACCTCAAAGTCGGGATTCGCGCCCAGGTGGCCATCATGCGCGTAGAGCGCCCCTTTGCAGGCGCGCAAGATGGCGATGAATCCGAGGAAAACATTGCCGGCGGTAAACAGCGTGGGAAGCGCGTAGGCAGCGCGCCGGGGCCGCCGGGCGGGCTTGGAGGGGAGGGGATATTCGCCGGTCTCGGACGCCATGGTCAAGCCTTTCTCCGGCGGGCCAGGACGGAGGATCCCGCCTGCACGCGTTCGCCGGTCTTCACGGCGATGTCCCATTCGGGACCCAGGAATATATCGACACGCGAGCCGAACTTGATTAAGCCCACGCGCTCGCCTTTCTCGACACGATCCGCGAGCTTCTTGCGGAACACGATCCGGCGCGCGATAAGGCCGGCGATCTGGGAGAAGATCACGGTGGTTCCGTCGCCTTGCACGGTGACGACATTTTGCTCATTGTGCGCGGTGGCTTCTTCGCGGCTGGCCACCAGAAACTTGCCGGTTTGATAGCGCACGCTGGTGATCTCGCCGGCTATGGGGGAACGATTGACGTGAACGTCGAAGATATTGAGGAATACGCTGATGCGCGTCAATCCGGGCTGGTCGCTGTGGATGTTGACCACTTTACCGTCGGCGGGGGAAACGGCTACGGGGCCATCGGGCACGATGCGGTCGGGATCGCGAAAGAAGTACAAACAGAATGCCGCCAGCACAATCTGCGGGGCCGCGAACG
>JAYTVY010000633.1:0-2215 GCA_043743755.1 Bryobacterales bacterium
TTCCTTCTTGCGTCCCGTGATGTACACATAGCCGTCCGCGTCCATCTCGGCGATATCGCCGGTGTACAGCCAGCCATCGCGCAAAACGGCCGCGGTAGCTTCGGGGTCCTTGTAATATCCGGAGAATAGCGTGGGTCCCTTGATCAGCAGCTCGCTATCCGCCGCCAGCCGCAACTCCACCCCCGGAAGCGCTTTTCCAATGCTGCCCGGCCGCGGACTTGCGATTGGATTGAGACATGTCACGCCGCCCTCCGTGAGCCCGTAGCCTTCAATCAGGGGCATCCCAATGGATTGATAGAATCCCGCTAGTTCCTTGCCGAGCGGGGCCGCCCCGGACGCGGCGATTCGCAGCCGGCCGCCCAGCCGCTGGCGGATTTTCGAAAAGACCAGGCGGTCCGCGACTTTCAGACCGGCTGCCATCCACGCCGGCAGCGTCTTTCCCTCGGCCCGCAAGCGCGCCGCCTCGGCGCCCAGTCCCACGGCCCAGAAGAACAGCTTGCGCGCGTATCCGGGCCGCTTCTTGATCTCCGTGCTGATGCTGGCGAAGATCCGCTCCCACACCCGCGGCGGCGCCAGCAGGAATGTCGGACGAATGGTCTTTAGTTCATTCGGAAGGCGCGCCAGGCTCTCTGAAAACCAGACCGGCGCGCCCATGCCGATGGGCAGAAATTCCAGCACCACGCGTTGCGCGATGTGCGCCGACGGCAGAAACGCGATGGTCGCGTCGCCCGGCCCCAGCGGCAGCGCGTAGGGCCCCATATCCACGTTGGCGATCAGCGCCGAGTGAGTAACAAACCCCATTTTCGGCTCGCCCGTGGCGCCGGACGTGAGGTACAGGATGGCGTAGTCTTCTGGTTTCACTTCGGCATGCATGCGCGTGAAAGCTTCCGGATCGGATGCCAGCAGCTGACGGCCGCGCTCGCGAAGCTCGTCCACCGTCAGCGCTCCTTCAGCCTGGCCCTCCAGCAGGATCCACTGCATGTGGAAAGATTCTCCGCCCGCCGCCTGCAGCAGTGATTGCATGCTCTTGGGATCTTCCGCGAACACCGCTTTGGCGTCGCTGGCGCGCAGATTTTTCACCAGCTCGTGTATGGGATAGCTGGTGTAAAGCGCGGCCGCAATCGCCCCACTGGTGAGAATGCCGTGATCGGCCAGGTAAAACTCCGCGCGTGTTTCCGAATGCAGCGCCACGATGTCGCCCTTGCGAATGCCGATGGCGCGCAACCCCAGCGCAATTTCACGCGCCGCGTCGCGGTACTCCACCCAGCTGTAAGTCTTGTACTTCCCTTTGCCTAGCGGCTGATGGAGCGCGGTGGCGTTCCCATAGTTCTCGGCGGCAAGGGCGAGAACGTCGTAAACGGTGCGGGAGTTCATGGGGATACTGCTATGGTAGCCCACGTAACCCAGTGGTTAATGGGTCAGTTTGAATTTAGCGGATGTCGAAGAGGAAGGCCAGTGCCAGCTCAAGGCCACCAACTGCGGTGAGCGACAGCCTTTCCCATTCTTGGCTGTTCTAGCCTGTTCTTATCGAGCACGCGGATGTGATCCGTGAGGGCAACACTGTCGCTCATCGTTCGCGTGCAGGTAGGTTCTTTCACCATCATCTGCAATGGAACATACACGCGATGTGCGCTAGCCTTCAGCACCTTGGTTGATAGTGGCACCCCTACAACATTGTTGCCGAGTCGGTTTACAAGAGTTCTTGAAACGATGATGTAGGGTCGGCTCTTTTGCTGTTCAGAACCGTCGATATCCAGGTCTTTGGCAAAGACCCAATAGATATCCCCCTGCAAAACGTCCATCAGAGAACTTCGGACTCCATATCGTGCATCGAGGCTTCCAGAAGTTCTTGATCTTCCTCGTCCCAGACATACGGGGCCACATCTGGCTCGTCGGGCCTGGGGATCCGCAAATCAACGCCTTGCCGAGCCAAGCCATAGGCGTTTACTGCAGCCCGAAGGCCCTCACAGATTTGGGAAAGAACCTCGGGGTTGATCTGTTTGTTGAATCGTATCGAGGCTATCATGCAATCGAGATGGAATTGGGTCCAAGCGGCGTAGAAGCTGAATTCTTGAGCCAACTCTTGGTCTTGCGCCTTCAACTCCTCAGGCACCGGCCCCGCGTTGGAGATCTTTGAAAACATGCTGCTAATCTTCCGTAGCGTCCAGAGCGTAAAGATTCCTTGATCTTTGGCAGCGGAGCCAAAACGGGGGAT
>JAYTVY010000634.1:0-22393 GCA_043743755.1 Bryobacterales bacterium
CTGTCCGAGGATGCCACAAAACACATACTCGACGCCGTGAATCCTGAAGAAGGCAAGTGGAAGTCAGAAGAGGAACAGGGTCGAGTTAACGACATCAAAGAACAGTTTGCGATTGCCGAAGACTACGTTCAACTCAAGGAGGAAGAAGACAAACCTGAAAAATTACTCAGCCGTGCCGAAAGATCGCTTGAAGCGTTGCGCAAGCACCAGACACAACTTGTCAGAAGTCCAGGGTTGCATGAAGGCGTACAGCGACTCCTGCGTATAGCGCAAGACATTGCAACTGCTTGTGTCCAATCCAAACCACGCGGAACAAAACAGAAATGATTGTGGTCAGCGCCGGGCGCAACTACATAACCGTAGTCTCCGATGATCCATCTCCGATTGGTGCCGGTGCGCATCGCGCCTACTTCGAGACCATCTTGAATTTTTCGCGTCGCCTTGATGGTCGGGGATACGATTTTCGCGGAACAGAACGGCTGGGAGAGCTCTTACGCGATACGTGCGAGTATCTCGAAGACTGCCACATCCAATATGAGCTCGACGAAACGGCTAACCGAATCGTCACAAGAGCGCGCGGCGCAGAGGCTCGCCTCGCAGAGTCCATAGCCGCGGGGCGTGAGGTCCTCGACAACCCACCGAGCAGCGCACCCGACGTACCAAACTTTGTAAGGCAATTGTTGCCTCATCAGTGGCTTCCAGTAAACCACCTATTGGCAGTGTCTCATGCTGCTAACTTTTCTGTTCCCGGTGCCGGCAAGACAACCATCGTACTCGCCGCATTCCAGAGACTTCTTGCGGATGGCGCTGTTGACTGTTTGGTCGTCGTGGGGCCGGGTAGCGCCTTCATGGCTTGGGAGGATGAATTTGAGGCGTGTATCGGTAGGCCGCCATCGGTTGTGCGTTTGAGCGGATCTCCTGAAGAACGCGAAGTTGCTTACGAACGCGCATTGCGATGCGAACTAATCCTAGTGACCTATCATACCGCGAACAATGATCGCGCCCGGCTCGTCGAACTCCTGCGTAATCGGAAGGCGATCCTAGTCCTTGATGAATCCCATTATATTAAGGGTTCTGGCGCATTCGCGGATGCGGTCCTCGAGATTGCTCCAGAAGCCACTCGCCGAATCATTCTAACCGGCACTCCCATTCCCAATGGGTATCTCGATCTGTGGAGTCAGGCTACATTCCTGTGGCCAGACCAACATTTATTCGGGAACCGCGCTCAGTTTCGATCATCGGTAGCAACGGCTTCCGGCCAGGAGACCGCAAAGAACCGGATACGGCCACTGTTTTCTCGTGTGCGGAAATCGGATCTCGGCCTACCAGTACCACGATTCGTCAAGGTGCCAGTATCTCTCGGCGTGCAGCAGAGCAGAATATATGAAGTCCTAGCATCTCGCACACTGAATGATTTGGGACTGCTTCCTACAGAACGGGTTGTTGTCCGACAATGGCGGAGATCCCGTATGATCAGATTGCTTCAGGCGGCTTCGAATCCTTCATTACTGGCTCAGGATTCGATCGAATTTTCACTGCCACCAGAGGACGCGTTGGATCTGCCCATCCTTGAGGTCTTAAGGAGCTACTTGACCTATGAAATGCCCAACAAGCTTCTCATGGCGAATGAACTCACGAGACGTCTGCTTTCCAACAGCACTGAGAAAGTCATAATATGGACGCACTTTGTTCGTAATGTTCAGTTTCTCTGTGAACTACTACAGGATTTGGGAGCACTTCCGCTGTACGGTGCAGTGCCTCGGGACGGGCCCGATGATGAGGAATTCACGAGGGAAAAGCACGTCCGTGCCTTCAAAACGGATCCGCGCTGTAAAGTGCTCGTAGGGAATCCCGGAGCTGCGGCCGAATCGATTTCCTTGCATAAAGTGTGCCACCACGCGATTTATGTTGATAGGACATTCAACGCTGGCCAGTATATCCAATCTCGGGAACGAATCCATCGCGTTGGTCTGCTTCCGGACGAGCACGTCACATATCACCTATTGATATCGGTGCGAACAATTGATGAGACGGTCGACCGAAGACTGGATGTTAAAGAGCAGCGGATGCTAGCACTTCTCGACGATCCTGATCTTCCCGGTGTTGCGCTCGAGGTCGCCACAGATCATGTGAGCGGCGAAGACGAGGCTGAGGAGGAAGTTGATTTCCTGGAAGTAATTCGTGATCTTCAACGGATTCGGAGCCATCCCCTATCTGAGAGCGTGGAACCGTGAGATACACATCAGGACTCGTTCTTGAATTGAATCGATTACTCTTGACGTTGCAGTCATGGGGAATCCCCGATGGCATCTCAGTATCCGGACTCGAAGAGATTTTGAGATCGACGACGTTTCGAGGGAGAATCCAAGACCACGCATCAACAGTTGCGCTAGCTGTGGTGGCTGGGGTGATTGAGGGAGCAAGTGGAGGTTATCGATTGACTCCAAAAGGCCGTGCGTGCAACCGTCTAAACGAAGAAGCCTCATATGAGCTAGCCCCTGGGCAGGCTCGATTTCTTGCTGAAGCCGTGTTGTTTGACGGACCTTACCGAGAAGCTGCAATGCAACTGTTCCGCAGCTTTCGGCGAGACTCGTCTCAGCGGACCCTCGTGCTTCCCTCTGCGGCATTGCCGCGTCATGATTCCGAAGCGGCATCCCTTCTAAGCATGATGCGAGATTGTGGTGTCGTCGAGCTGCGCGGGGGATCCTTTGTCGTGACAAGAGACTTTCTGCCTGACGTCTCGCGACTATGCGCACGTCGGCCGATCACACAAGCTGAATTAGAGTGGCTCTTACAGCTGCGCACTGCGCAGGGCGATGCCGCAGAATATTGGGTGATCGAATTCGAGATGCGCCGACTTCGAGCAAATGAGTGCTTACTTGAAGCTGCGGCAATTCTAAAGATAAGCGCATCGGACGTCGCGGCGGGATACGATATCGCAAGCTTTGACAGCACATCAGCCAGTCTCACTCATGATCGGTTTATCGAAGTCAAGAGCACGTCACGTGACGATCCCGAATTCGTGTGGTCCAGCAATGAACTAGAGACGGCCCGTGATCTCCGGAACCACTACTGGATTTATCTGCTGGTTCGTTTCGGTTCAGCTGCGCAAGATCTCATAGCAGTTCAAGATCCGGTCGGGGAAGTGGAAGCTGGCCGGATAGAACTGCATCCCGCCTCCTATCGGGCGACGATTCGGACAGAGGCGAGCTTCTATGCATCCTAGAAAAAAACGCGATACAATTGTTTCAACAATCGATACGAGCCGGACAATGGACTACCGCAGCCAAGTTCCATCGCTCGCTCAGGTAGAAGTCGGTCTTCCAGTTGAGGAGCTTTTCGACCTTGCCTCGAGGGAGGGTAACTCCAAGAAGCCAATATACGAATTACACAAGTGGTGGGCACGCAGATTGGGGCATGTCTTTCGATTCCTATTGCTTGCTGCCACTACGCCAGCGAAGCCGAACCGAAACCAAACGGACTGGTCAGGTCTGCTTGGACAGTTTTACTCCCGCAACGATCTTGCAACTTTTACGGTTCTCGATCCGTTTATGGGCGGAGGGACTTCTGTAGTCGAAGCTTTGAAGTGCGGAGCGCGGGTCATCGGCGTGGACGTGGATCCGATGGCTTGGTTCATCACGAAGAAGGAAGTGGAGCCCTTTGACGAAATCGCACTGAAACGGGCACTCAGAGAAGTGGCAACTGCGGTAGAAGACGATCTTCGATCTCTATATCAGATGAAGGGACCAGAAGGCGCGACCTATGAGACTGTCAATGTGTTCTGGGTCGCTCGAATCCAATGTGGTCAGTGCAGAAGGAAGTTCGACGCACACCCACATTATCGACTCTCGTATACGACCAAGGAGCGCAGACAGGTCGTCTTCTGCCGGTCTTGTGGAATCGTGCACGACATCGCACTTCGGTATAAGAGTTTCCCCTGCAAGAGATGCGGGACTGTAACGGATGTGGCCGGCGGTACGGTGCGGGCTGGAAAGTATACTTGTCCTCATTGCGAAAACACCTTGCCGATCCAAACGGCGGTGTCGGAAGGAACCCCACTTCCAAAACGCATGTTTGCTGTCGAATACACGGTAAAGGGCGAGGTGAACAAATATGGGAAACCCGTGCGACGATTTAGAGCTGCGACTGCGGCGGATCGGAAGGGTTATCGAAAAGCAGCGGCACTGCTACGATCCGAGCGGTCAAAGCTCTGGTACCCACAATCGATGATCTTCTGTGAGGGACGATCTGATTCACGCCCGATTAGCCATGGATATTCACGATACGATCAATTGTTCAATGATCGACAGCTCTATTGTCTTGCAAGGATCTACGATGCCATCCTTCACATCAAGGACCAACTCGCCCAAGAATATCTTATGCTAGCCTTTTCCGATTGCTTGGCGAGCAATAATCAACTGGTATCGTACGCATTTGGTTATCAAAAGACGACCCCGCTATTCGCGATTCATGCTTTCCGGGTACCACAACGCCCGGTCGAAGGAAACGTCTGGGGAAATCCACACTTTGGTCGAGGTTCCTTCTCGCGGTGTGTTAAGAAATTGATCGCTGGAAAGCTGTACGCTCTGAACCCATACGAATATCGATACAGCTCGGACATGGTTGAGCAAGTATTCACAGGCGAATCCATCTCTACCGAAGTCGTTTCCTCACCGCATGAATGGTTGAATTCACCGACCTCTCGGGCGTGTCTGATACGTCGGTCTTCGATCGATTTGAGTTGCATCCCTAGTCGCTCCGTCGATGTTGTATTGACGGATCCGCCTTTCTACAACAATCTTCCATATTCAGAGTTGTCCGATTTTTACTATCAGTGGCTGCGTAATTACTTGGACGGGCGGCTCAAGGGCGCGCCCTTAGCAACGCCCATAAGCGAGTCATTGTTCGTGAGCCATCGAACCTTGGACCAACACGAGCGATACGTGCTAGGTCTTCGGAAAGCCTTCTCGGAGTGTCATCGCGTTCTCAAGTCTAACGGACTCCTCGTTTTTACCTTTCATCACAAAGATCCTGCGGCATGGCAGGCGCTCGCAACAGCGCTTTCCTGCGCGGAGTTTTGGGTAACTGGAATCTGCCCCGTCCGGGCCGAAGGTGTGAGCGGATTTCATAGTTATGAGGGGACGCCAAAATGGGATGCCGTGATCTCTTGTCGAGTAGATGTCCCCCGGGCGCTGTTTGTCCAAGGCGAGCCTCTGCAAGACAGCATCTTGGCCGAGGAGCGCCGTTGGACTGAGCGTTTGAAGAAATCGAAGATCATCTGGTCGCACGCCGACCGCGCTAGTTACGCCTTTTCACTGGCCCTTGCCCATATCGTGAACAAGAGGCTGGATGAAGCTTCTGCAAAGAAGCTACTTCTCGCGACCGCAAAAGTTTATCCTCAAAAGGGCATTCCCAATTCGATGCCGATTGGTAAGAGGTCCTCTACGGCGGCTGAGTTGCCCCTGGGAGGCATCTTGATCAAATGCAAACCCGTTAATTGCCGGCGTCCCCAATCTGAGGTATGACGGACAGGGAACTGACTTCCGCGTTCGAGCGCCTCGAAACGGTAATGAAGTCCGTGGGTCTTGAATGGACGCTTGCGCAAGTTCAAGAGGAGATTCGATTTGGGCGGCGCGCAACAAAGCGGGTCAAGGCCACAACAGATACTCCCTCAGCCATGATCGCCTTTCAGAATGAGGGCCGAGCGCGGCGCAAAACTGTCAGCTTCGCGGCGACACGTCCGCTTGGGCCTGGGGAACGTCTGGAGGTACTAATCGGGGCCATCGAACAGGTTGTTGTCGCAACTTACGAGATGGAACAAGTAGTACGTGATCGTGTGCGGCGTATCACCGATCGAAGTGCGACTATACATTTGGTCCACGAAGAAGAAGACGGTGAAGGTATCACGGTAGCTGAACCGACTCCAGAGCGCCAGCAACACATTGCCCGCTTGAAGCAACTGCTGGCCGAGCTACGGAGCTTGATCAGATGACTAGCACAGAAGACCAGCTACTCTCCCAGATCGAGCAAACCTTAGGCTCCGTCGTAACTTCGAGTTTGACGCGCTCTTCAGCAGGAGCGGACCTTTACGAAGCGTATGTATTTAGCCTGATCTTGGAGGCGGCAGCCATCGAGGGAGCACGAGTCTCATTCAAGAATGTTGACGGAACCCTTCCAGCGGTCTTCACGTTCCGGACAAGCCCCGGCCACCTCTATTCAAGAACGCGCTTGTATAGTAACGCTGTAGTTGAATTTACAGATCTGCCGCTCCTTGAGGCACATACGGGTGTATACCTGAGTGGTAAGTCGGGATTGATCCATGAGGCGGATGTTTTGGTGCTGCTAGCTGATGAGGCGAGAACCTGCCGCGACAATGATGTCCCTCCCCGCTCGCATCAAGCTCTCCTTGCCGTGGAGTGCAAATTCTATTCCTCAGGCCTGCAACTCGCAATGGCGCGAGGCTTCGTGGGTCTTTGCTCGGACTTGAGTAGTCGCGAGTGTTTCTTCGTGACCAACACGACGGCGCTCTCCGTCGAGAAGCTGTTGGCCCACCAACGCAAGAAGTGGCAGAATGTCATGACGCCAGGCTCAACCGTGGCTATTGAGCGCTTTCGTAACGCCGTCCAGGATACGTTTAAAGATTTCAAGACACGCTACGCCGAATGAGCTCAATCCGTTTGGGACCCCGTTCTGGGCTCCGATCTTTAGGTCCTTCATCCGCTCACTCCGTCGCGATGTAGTCAAAATTGTAGCTGCTCGGCGCATCCGAGAACCCCAAAACGCCACAGACCGCTACAGGTGCGCTAGCCGGGCCGGAGCCAGCCATTGCAAATAAAGCACTTGTTCTCAATTGGTCGGGGCGGTCGGATTCGAACCAACGACCCCCTGCGCCCAAGGCAGGTGCGCTACCAGGCTGCGCTACGCCCCGACGATTACGATTGTACCCCGCATTGCCGCCTAAAAAACGTATCGCGCATGACCTGCTCGCGAGAGCCGGCCATGCGCGACGAATTCGGACCGATTCAAAGAGCCGAAAGTTAGCTCTTGGTGGTGACGGTGGTGTCTTTCTTTTTCTTCTTGCCAGCGCTCTTCTTCTTGGTGGCGGTGGGCTTGGTGGTGTCGGCCGGCTTGGCGTCGTCCGCGAAAAGGGCAACCGTGCCCATCAGCAGGGACATGCCCAGCATCATACCCATGATCTTTTTCATTCGAAAGGTTTCTCCTATGACTTCTTCTATTGCGAGTTTGACGTTGCCGTCAATATCATCATTGCAGCCGGACATGAACCTGTCCTTAAGAGGCAATTAAAATGACTTCATTGCGAGGCGGGCGCCGCTCAGCGTTTTGAAGACAGTTTCTTGCGTACGGACTCGGATTCCTTCGAATCCGGCGCCAGTTCCACGTACTTCGCGTAGGCTTCCCGCGCGCCCGCCGCATCCTTCAGCTTCTCGTCCGTCTCACCCAGCTTCAGCCATGCTTCGGCCAGCTTCGCGTTCCAGCGCGTGGCCTCGCGATAGCGGCTGGCCGCGGCCTTGTAGCTCTTCTTCTTGAAATAGTAATCGCCGATCCTGACTTCCTTGGCGGCCTGCAGCGGATTGAACGAGTACACCTTCGGCGCCAGCGACTCGTCTTCCTCCGGCGGCTCCTCCACCTTGGGATCCTGCTGCGTCTTGACCTTGGGATCTTTCGATTCCGGCGGCTTAGGCGCTTGCGCCCACAGTCCGCCCGCAAGAATCAGACCCAGCGCCAGTGCACGTCTCACAACCTCAGTATAAACGCTACCGCGCGAACACCCGCCGGAACAGCGCGATCGTCTCGCCAAATGCGGCGTCGGTAACCTCGGGATCGAAGCGCGGACCTTCATCGCGCATGAACGCGTGCTCGGCCGGATACAGGCTGATGGAGCTGCGTACTCCAGCAGCCCGCAGCGCCGCGTCAATCTTCACGCGCCCGGCCTCCGGCACGTGCGGATCGGCGGTTCCAAACACCATTAACAATTCTCCGCGGATCTGGCCGGCGCGCGCGAGCGATCCCGCGTCGTCATCCTGCCCCAGTTCTCCGTCGTGAATGCCGGTGCCGTAGTAACACACAGTGGCCTTGACGTCCGGCTGCAGCGCCGCGCGAAATGCCAGGTGCCCGCCGATGCAAAAGCCCATCGCACCAAGCTGGCCGGACGCCACTTGTGGATGCGACGCCAGCCAGTCCAGGCCCGCGCGGCAATCCTCGTCGAAATCCGCCACTGGAGTTTTGGCCGCGTCTTCCAGCCCGCGCGTTCGTCCCGCGTCGTCAAACGCCAGCACCGTTCCCAGCGCCTCCAGGCGATGATAAATCTCCGGCGCCGCCACCACGAATCCATATCCCGCCAGGCGGATGCACGCCCGCAGCATTGGGCCCGTGAGCTGAAAAATATCCGAATAGCACCAGATGCCCGGATAGCGCCCTGGCAGTTGAGGCGCGGCCACGAACATGCGCATCGGGCTGCCGCCCGCGGGAATATCCCGGTACTCCGTAGTGACAACCATAGGTCGATTCTAATCCTTGCGGCATCTGAGAGAATGGAGCTAGCCCCTCCCGCAATGGACCTGCGTGATAAAGTAGCCGCTCTGCCCCTGTCGCCAGGCGTGTACCTGTACAAGGACGCGCACGCCAAGGTGATCTATGTGGGCAAGGCTAAGAGCCTGCGCGCGCGCGTCCGCAGCTATTTCAACGACGAGCGCCTGGCCGATGCCAAAACGGGCACCCTGATTTCCGAAGCTCGCGACATCGATTACATCCTGGTCGACAACAACAAGGAAGCGCTGGCGCTTGAGAACAACCTGATCAAGCAGTGGCAGCCGCGCTTCAATATTCTACTGCGCGATGACAAGACTTATCCGTACATCAAGCTCACCGCCGAGAAATACCCGCGCGTCTACGTCACGCGCCGATTGTTGAAGGACGGCGCCGGCTACTACGGCCCATACTTCCCCGGCAACCTGGCTCACCGCCTGGTGCATTTCATCCACCGCCATTTCCTGGTTCCATCCTGCAAGGTGGATTTCAACCGCCACCACACGCATCCCTGCCTGCAATACCACATCCATCGCTGCCTGGGCCCATGCGTCACCGGCCTCACCACGGATGAAACCTATGCCGGCGCGGTCCGCGACGTTCGCATGTTCCTGGAAGGCTGCCTCAAGGATCTGGCGGATCAGCTTCGCGCCCGCATGCAGACCGCCTCGGAAGAGATGCGTTTTGAGCAGGCCGCCGCGCTGCGAGACCTCGCCTCCACCGTCGAAGAAATGGAAGTGAAGCAGAAGATGGCCGCCGCCGAAGGCGAAAGCACCGATATTTTCGCTTTCTATGCCGAGCCTCCACTGGTGGCCGTCAACTTATTCCATCTCCGCAGCGGCCACATCGTGGATCGCCGGGAATTCTTCTGGGAAGATCAGCTCGACTTCGATCCATCCGAATTTTTCTCCGCTCTCGTGAAGCAAGTGTATCTGGATCAGCAGTACATCCCCGGCCTGATCCACACGCCCATGGACTTTGAGGATCGCGAGGAGCTGGAAGAAGTCCTCGCCGAAAAACGCGGCCGCAAAGTGGAGATTCACACGCCGCAGCGCGGCCAGAAGAAGGCCCTGCTCGGTTTGGTGGAGACCAACGCGAAGCATAGTTTTGACCAGCGCTTCCGCGTTCTGAAGCCTTCCTCGAAAGCCATTCAAGCCGCGGTGCAAGACGCTCTCACTCTGCCCGAAGCGCCCCAACGCATTGAATGCTTCGATATTTCGCATATCCAGGGCACCGACAAGGTGGCCAGCATGGTGGTGTGGGAAAACGGCCAGATGAAGAAATCGGACTACCGCAAATTCATTATCCGGACGGTGGTCGGCAATGACGATTTCGCTTCCGTTCGCGAGGTGGTGACGCGCCGTTACTCCAAGCTGAAAGAAGAAAACAAGCCGTTCCCCGGCCTGATTCTCATCGACGGCGGACTTGGCCAGTTGCATGCCGCGGCCGAAGCGCTGGAATCGATTGGCGTCATCAACCAGCCCCTCGCATCCATCGCCAAGCGCGAGGAGATTGTGTACGTGTACGGCCAGGAAGACGAGCCGGTTCGCCTGGATCGCTATTCGCCGGTGCTCCATTTGATCCAGACCGTGCGCGATGAAGCGCACCGATTCGCCGTCACGTTCCACCGCACGCGCCGCAACGCCGCGCGCCTGGTGTCCGAGCTGGAACAGGTGGAAGGGGTCGGCGCGAAGACGGTTGCCAGGCTCCTGCGCACCTTCGGCAGCGCCGAACTGGTCCGCCAGGCGTCGCTGGAAGAGCTCTCCAAGGTAGTCGGCCCCGCCGCCGCCCGTCGCGTCGTCGGCTACTACGCCCCCGAAGCCAACCTTGCCACCGACACAACGAAGCCAGGCGTGTGACCCGCCGCGCTCTACCAGCGCCAGGCAAACACCTGGCTCCTTTCCGCATCCGTAACGCGTAAACTGGGAGGGGGACACACTCACTATGTCATTCGCGCTATACATCGGAGGATTCGCCATCCTGATCGGCGGCCTGGTTTACGCTGCGGTGATCCTGCACGTCCCCGCGCAATGGATAGCCGTGGGCGCCATCGTTCTGGTGGGCCTGGGAATTGTGATGGGCGTCAAGAGCACCCGTCAAAAGGACTCATCCAGTTGAAGTCCCTGTTCTGGATCGGTCTCGCGGTGATGCTCCTCGGCATCGCGCTGCTCTTCATTCCCGTGCCACACAATGATCGCGAAGGCATCAAACTCGGCGGCCTGTCGGTAGGCGTCGAAACCCGCCACGACGAAAAACTGCCGCCCCTCGTAGGCGCCATCATCATCGTGGCCGGAGCCGGTCTCATGATCGCGGGAAAGCGGAAGAGCTGAGCCGCGGTCGCTTCACCCCACCGGCTTCCCCCACTCCACTTCCTTCCTTAACCTTGCCTTCAAAATCTTGCCGCCCGGATTTCGCGGCAGCGGGTCGGCCCGCATCACCATGAACTGCGGCACTTTGAAATCCGCCAGCTTGTCTTGCAGGAACTCGACGATCTCTCCCGGCGAAGCCTGCGCACCCGGACGCAGCACCACCACGGCGCCCACCTTCTCGCCCATCATCGTATCGGGCACCCCCAGCACCGCTGTCTCAAACACCGCCGGATGCCCCGCCAGCGCGTTCTCCACCTCCACGCAGTACACGTTCTCGCCGCCGCGATTCACCATGTCCTTCTTGCGATCCACAATCTGCGTGAATCCGTCATCGTCCAGCCGCGCAAGATCGCCCGTATGCAGCCAGCCATCCACGAATGTGTCGGCTGTGGCCTGCGGCTTGTTCCAGTAGCCTTTCACGATATTCGGCCCGCGCACCAGCAGCTCGCCCACGCCGTCCGACGCTTCGTACAATTTCAGATCGCACACCGGCGCCGCGAACCCCACCGTCTCCGGCCGTGACCGCGCGTATTCATGCGGCAGGAACGTCGCCACCGAAGACGTCTCGGTCAGCCCGAACCCGTTCCCCACGCGCGCATTCGGAAACGCGTCCAGAATCCGCGCCACCAGATCCGGCGCGATCGGCGCCCCGCCATAGGCCAGACGCAGCACCGCGCTGGTATCCACACCGGCGAAATTCTTCTGGTTCATGGCCAGCCAGTACACCGCCGGCACCGACGTCAGCGAATTGATGCGCTCCTCGCCGATGGCCCGCAGAAATCCCTGCACGTCGAACTGGGCCATGATCACCGTCGCGCTGCCGCTCTCGCAGCACGGCAGCAGCTGGCTGTTGCATCCCGTTACATGAAACAGCGGCACCGAAACCAAACTGCGCACGCTGCCATCGCCGGGCAAGTCCGACACGCGCCGGCAAGTCTCCGTGTTCGAAAGGAATCCCTCATGCGTGGTCATCGCACCCTTGGGAAATCCCGTAGTGCCGCTGGTGTAAAAGATCGCGGCCACATCCGGCTGCACCACGCCTTCCACCACGAACGGCTGGCCCTCCGGCAGCGGCTGCTCCGGCAGGAACGCGAATTTCGACCCGGCATCCGTCAGCACGTATTCCACTTCCGCTTCGCTGAAACGCGTATTCACCGGCACCACGATCGCTCCCGACATCAGCGCGCCCCAGAACGCCAGGCACCAGTCGAGCCCGTTGCCCAGCCGGATGGCTACCCGGTCCCCGCGGTCGATTCCCAGATCGCGCAGCCCGCCGGCTACGCGCGCAGCCCGCTCCCACAGCTCGCGATAATTAATCCGCGGCCCGCCGATCTCCACAATTGCTTCATTCGCCCCGCGTTCGTCCACCGTCGCGCGCAGCATCGCGATCAATGACTCGGGCCGCCCGTCGTAGCGCTTGATGTGGTCCGCCCCACGGGTAATTCCGCTCATGTCAAATGGCTGGATCATTAGTAGGCGCCCTGTCTTTCGAAAATCGACCGCGGGTTTTCCACCAGCATGGTGTGCAACTGCTGGTCCGTCACCCCGCGCTGCTTTAGAGCCGGAATCACGTCGTTGTGAATGTGCAGGTAGTGCCAGTTTGGCAGTATGGCGGGCAGCGCGCTCTCCGGCAGCCAGTCGTTGAAACACGCGGCGTCATGCGACAGCACCAGATTGCCCGCATGCCCGCGCTCGCACAGCCGCGCCACCGTATCCACCCGGTCGGCGAACGGCAAAATGGTGTCGATGCCAAACCGGTCCATTCCCAGCGTGGACCCAGCCTTGATCATCTCCTCCAGATACTCGATATCGGTGGTATCTCCCGAATGCCCAATCACCACCCGCGACAGGTCCACGCCTTCCTCCAGAAAAAGCTTCTGCTGCTCCAGCCCCCGCCGCTTGCGCGCGTGCGTATGCGTCGAAATCGGTACGCCCGTCTTGCGATGCGCCTGCGCCACAGCCCGAAGTACGCGCTCCACGCCCGGAGTCATCCCCAGTTCATCCGTCGCGCACTTCAAGATTCCTGCCCGCACTCCCGTCCCCGCGATCCCTTGCTCAATATCGCGCACGAACATGTCCACCATCAGCTCCGGTCCGCCCAGCATTGTCCCCGGCCCTTGAAAGTGAAAGTAAAACGGGATTTCGTTGTACGTATAGATTCCCGTCGCGACGATGATCTGTAGCTTTGTGCGCTCGGCGATCTTCTGAATGCGCGGAATATATCGCCCCAGCCCGGTCACCGTCAGATCGACCACTGACCGCACGCCGCGTTCGTACAACTCGTTCAGCCGCGCCACCGCATCCGCGATACGCCCGTCCTCATCCCCCCACGCCTCCGGGTAATTCTGCATGATCTCGGCGCTGAGCACAAAAATGTGCTCGTGCATCAGCGTAACGCCCAGTTCCCCCGAATCAATCGCCCCGCGAACCGTCTGTATCATAACTCACTCCGAGATAATCCACTTCACCAGATCCCCTCCGGCTTTTCCCTCAGCACCGCCGCCACCGTATCCCCCCGCTTCGTCATTATTCCCCCGCTACCAACCTACATCGTTTTCGTACGGCGGGACCCCAGTCCCGCAGCCGGCCCCCCGGCCGGCTTTACAATTATCCTGAATGCCCCCTACATTATTCCGCCTCGACCGCCGCATCGCCTTGGTCGCCGGCGCTGCCTCCGGTATTGGCCGGGCCTCCGCTCACGGCCTCGCAAATGCCGGAGCCATCGTCATCTGCGCCGATCTCAACCAGCAAGGCGCCGATGCCACTGCCGCCGAAATCGTCGCCCAGGGCGGCGCCGCCGAAGCCCTGGCTCTCGATATCACCGATCCCGCCTCCGTATCGGCCGCCATCCAACAAATACAAGAGCGGCACCACCGCCTCGACATTCTGGTCTCCACGCCCGCGGTCAATGTCCGCAAGCCGCTGCTCGCCTACACCGCCGACGAGTTCGACAAAGTGATCCGCCTGAATCTCAAAGGCACTTTTCAAATCGCACAGGCGGCCGGCCGCGTGATGCAGGCGAACCAGCGCGGAAGTATCATCCTGTTCTCCTCCATTCGATCCGTCACCGTCGAGCCGGGCCAGGGAGTCTACGCCGCCACCAAAGCCGGACTCGTGCAGCTGGCTCGCACCTTCGCCGCCGAATTGGGCAGCGCGGGCGTACGTGTGAACTGCATCGCGCCCGGCATCGTCGAAACACCCCTGACGCAGCCCATCAAGGACCGGCCCGATTGGTACAACGCCTACGCCAATAAGAACGCGCTCGGCCGCTGGGCCACCGCCGATGAAATGGCCGGACCGGTTGTATTCCTCGCCTCCGACGCCGGCAGCTACGTCACCGGCGCGGTGCTGTTCGTGGACGGCGGATGGACCGCCATCGACGGCCGTTTCCAGCCGCCCGTCTGATGGCTACTTGTCTTTCAAATCGCTGAATGACGGCAGCCCCGGCAACCCGCGCGCGTTCTTCACCGCGCGCAACACGGCTTCCGCCAGCACATCGGCCGCCAGCGCGCCGATGGCTCCGTGACTTGCGCGCGCCGCAACCGCGCCCGTCGCCGCCGCGAAAATCGTATCGCCATCCGCCGGCGTGTGCACCGGATAGATAGTGCGCGCCAGCCCGTCGTGCGCCATTTGCGCGATCTTGGCGAGTTGTGTCTTGTCGAATACGGCGTTGGTCGCCACTATGCCCAGTGTCGTGTTGGAACCCGGCGGTAATTCCACGCCGTACCCTGCCCGGATGCGTGCCATTGTATCCACGAATCCCGATCCATCCGGCTTGCGCGCGCCCGCGATGATCTTCCCCGTTCGCGGATCCACCACGTCTCCCACCGCGTTCACCGCCGCGATGGCGGCCACCACAATGCCGGTCTTCCCCACTCGAATGCTGGCCGTGCCGATGCCCGACTTCATCGCCGCTTTCATCCCGAACATCTTGCCCACCGTTGCGCCCGCGCCCGCGCCCACGTTGCCTTCCGCCATCTTTCCGGAGGTCGCCGCCTTGCACGCTTGATACCCGGATTCGGCGGTGGGCCGTATCTTCGCGTCGCCCACGCCCAAATCGAACAGGATCGCCGCCGGCACCACCGGCACCACCACCGGCCCCACGCGATAACCCAGCCCGCGCTCTTCCAAATACCGCATCACGCCGCCGGCCGCGTCCAGCCCATAGGCGCTTCCGCCCGCCAGCAGGATCGCGTGCACCTGTTGCACCGTGTTCAAAGGATTCAGCGCATCCGTTTCGCGCGTGCCCGGCGCCGCGCCGCGTACGTCCACGGCCGCTGTCGCGCCTTTCTCGAAGAGCAGCACCGTGCAGCCCGTCGGTCTGCGCTGATCCGTGAATTGCCCAACCTGGATACCCTGGACATCCGTGATCCCGCCCGCGCCGCTTTCTTCGGCCGCGGAGAATGCACCGCCGGCCGCCAGCGCCGCCAGCACTCCGTTGAACTCACGCCTTCGCATCGTTGCCTACTCCGCGCCCAGCAGCCGCATCGCCGCCAGCGCCATCGCTTTACATCCCTCTACCATATGATCCACCCGGCAGTACTCATCCGGCTGGTGCGAAAGGTGCAGCATTCCGGGACCGTATGCGATACATTGCTCCACCAGTCCCAGCCTCATCACATGCTTCTGATCGTACGTCCCCGGACTCGCGATCAGCGGCGGCTCCGTTCCCAGCACGTCCCGGATAGCGCCCGCCATCGTCGTCACCAGCTTCGATGTGGGATCCGTCAGCGCCGGCAATACCGTCAGCAGATCCTTTATCCGATACTTGAAATCCGTATCGGACGCCGCCAGTTTATCCAGAAGGCCGCGCACCTCGCCGCGCACCTCGTCCAGCGATTCCTCCATCAGGAACCGCCGGTCGAAAATCGCCTCGCACCGGTCCGCTACGCAGGGCGTCTGGTATCCGCCGCCGGATTGGCCGCCGGAAATCGAATTGATGTTGATACTCGCATGCCGGGCCTCCGGCGGCTCCACCGGCATCGCGGTGATCCCGCGGGCCAGCGCGGGCTTAAGGTCCCGCTCCACCGCCGCCAGGAATTCCCCCATCTTGTCGATCGCGCTGACGCCCAGAAACGGCATGCTGCCATGCGCCATTCGCCCCAGCGTCGTTACTTCGAACCAGTACACGCCGCGATGCCCCAGACACACGCGATTCACGTTCAGCGGCTCCGTGAGAATCACGAAGTCCGTGCGCTCGCGGGTCACATATCCACGCTCCGCGAGCCACGCCATGCCCGCCAGGCCTCCACTCTCTTCGTCCACGGTTCCACTCTGCTCCACCGCGCCCTGCAACCGGCCCCCCGCCCGCCGGATCGCTTCCACGGCGAAGATCGACGCCGCGATACCGGCCTTCTGATCGGCCGTTCCGCGTCCGAAAATCTTGCCTTCGCGCACCACGCCGGCAAATGGATCCACGGTCCAGCCGTCGCCCGCCGGCACCACGTCGAAATGTCCGTTGAAGTGCAGCAGCGGCCGCGCCGGCGTATCGCGCAGCCTCCCAATCACGTTTACGCGGGGATGTTGCGCTGTATGCTCCGGCCGCCCCTCCGCCGCTAGTAACGCCACATCGTAGCCGAATTCGCGCAGCCTCGCTCCCAGCCATTCCGCGCACGCCGCGTAATTTTCGCCCGGAGGATTCACCGTGGGAATCGCAGTGATCTGGCGCAGAAATTCCACCATCTCCCCGGCCATGGATTCCACCCGCTCGACGACAGCTTGTTCCCGGCCTTGCATCGCGCGTTCAGCGATCCGACACTACTTGATCTTCCCCAGCATCTGATACACCCACAGCAGCCCCGTATTCATGATCTGCTCGCCCGCGCCCACCGCCACCGGCGACACGCCCGGATCCGCGCCGTAGCCTCCCTCGGCCACCGCCTCGATGGTAGGAAAATATTGGTGGTACCCGTTCGCGTATCCCAGGAAGAATAACTGCTTTACCCGCGCGCGCTCCTTCAAACGCAGCGCGTGGTTAGCGAAGAACTCTCCCGATACGCCCACCAGCGCGATATCGCCGTTCAACAGCGCCACGGTCAATCGTGGGCGCACCCCATCGGCGTATTCGTCCAGGAAATTCGGAATCAACTCCGGAAAGAATGCCTTCGCGTAACCCGCGTTCACCGACGGACTCGCAAAATCCACTCGAGACGCGAACTTGAAGCGATCCTCTCTCACCTGAATCGATCCCGCGCCCGGATCCTCGGTCTTCAATCCCGAAGCCAGCGCCACCGCTTCGTCCCCCAGCGCCTTCCCGAATGCTTCGTAACCCTTATGCGCGCCGTCGGCGACCACCGACTGATCGCCCGAAGCGCCTTGCAGGAACACCGCCGCCGCGCCGGTCCGCGCCATCACCTCACTCTTCATCGCGCCCACGTAGTCCGCCGAGAACTTCAGAGTCGTCGCCGGAATTGTGGTCGGATGACCCGTGAAGTTCACCAGAATCGCGATCGGCTTGCCGTCCGGATCGTCGAAACGCAGCACCGCCAGCTCGCGATCCGTCGGCTTCGGCTCAATCTTCGTGTGCCGGTTGCGATTCCAGCCGTCCAGCTTCACCGAACCGGTGGCCATCCGCGCCGGCCGCAGCTTCGCATCGGCGTCCAGAATCGCGCCCGCGATCCCGTCCTCCATCTGCTTGTAATACCGCAGCGACGCATCGAACTTGCCCTGTCCCTTGCCCGGTTGATCCGTCAATTCCAGCACCGGCCCATGATGCGTGTGGCTGCCGGCGATGAACGAATCCTCGATCCCGGCCTCCTGCTTGATACGCTTTCGGATGATTTGCAATGAGCGCTCCGCGGGCGCGCGCCCCAAATCGCAACCCACGATCGCCAGCTTCTTCCCGCCCAATTCGATCACCACGGCGTCCGCGTAGAGTGGATCCAGCACGCCCACGGACAGCGCATCGTGCCGGGCGCCATAACCCCACATCGGCACCGGCTCCTTGGGCGTGATATCTCGCCGGCCCGCTCCCACGCGCAGCGCGCCAATGCACGGCAGCGCCGCCGCCACCAGAGCGATACAAGCCAGTCCGCGTCGCATCATCCCAGTTTCTCTTTCAGCATCGTGTTTACCGCCGCCGGATTCGCCTGCCCTTTGCTGTTCTTCATCACCTGTCCCACCAGGAACCCGAGCACCGCCGTCTTGCCGGACTTGTATTGCTCCACCTGCTTCGGATTCGCCGCGAGCACGTCATCCACTATCTTCCCCAGCGCACCCTTATCGCTGATCTGCTTCAACCCTTCGCGGTCGACAATGCTCCGCGCCGATTCGCCCGTCTCGAACATCTTGGCGAAAACTTCTTTCGCCATCTTGCCCGAAATCTCGCCCTTCACGATCAGCGCCACCAGTTCGCCCAGTTGCCCGGCCGGCACAGGCGACTCCGCCAGGCCGGCCCCCTTCAACGCTCCCAACAGCTCGGTGGTCACCCAGTTGGCCGCCAGCTTGGGATCCCCGGCCGCCGCCGCTGCCTTCTCGAAGTAATCGCTGGTGGCTTGATCCGCCGTCAGCACCTGCGCGTCATATTCGCTGAGACCATAGCCGCTCATAAACCGATTGCGCTTGTCCGCGGGCAGCTCCGGCAGCCGCTCGCGAATCCGGCTCATCCATTCATCGCTCACCCGCACGGGCAGCAGATCCGGTTCGGGGAAATACCGGTAGTCATGCGCATGTTCCTTGCTGCGCATGCCCGCCGTCTCGCCCGTTTCTACGTTATACAAACGCGACTCTTGCGCCACCTTGCCGCCCGATTCAATTAGCGCCACCTGCCGCGCGATCTCATAGTCCAGCGCCATCTTGGCGAACCGGAACGAATTCAGATTCTTCACCTCGGCTTTCGTTCCGAACTTCTCGGCGCCTTTCACTCGCACCGATACGTTGGCATCGCAGCGCAGTTGACCCTTCTCCATATCGCACTCCGACACCCCCACGTACTGCATCACCTGCTTCAATTCCGACAGGTATTGGTAAGCTTCCTCGGAAGAGCGCAGATCCGGATCGCTGACGATCTCAATCAGGGGCGTCCCGCTCCGGTTCAAATCGACGTAGGTGTAGCGGTCGCTGTCCTTGAACCCGTCGTGGATGCTCTTGCCCGCGTCGTCTTCCATATGCACGCGCGTCACTCCAATGCGTTTCTTGACGCCGTCCACATTGATTTCCAGCCACCCGTGCTCGGCCAGCGGCAGCTCGTATTGCGAGATCTGGTAGCCCTTGGGAAGATCCGGATAGAAATAGTTCTTGCGCGCAAACCGGGAGAATGCATTCACCTCGCAATGCATCGCCAGCGCCGCCTGAATCGCGAACTCCAGCGCCGCGCGATTCAGCACCGGAAGCGCTCCCGGAAGCCCCAGGCACACCGGACAAACGTTGGTATTCGGCGGAGCGCCAAAGCCCGTTGGACACCCGCAGAATATCTTGGTCCTGGTCCCGAGCTGAACGTGCACCTCCAGCCCGATCACCGCCTCATATTTGGCAATCTCCTGAGGTGTAGCCAGACCCGCCAGGCTGGAAGACATTGCTTCATTATAAGTTCCCGTGTCCGGCGGGGCGGCTCACTCACACCAGATGGACGCCAGCGTCTCAGCCAGCCCTGCCTTCAATAGCCGCACTCGCGGCGCGAACTCCAAGGGCCGGGTAATCGACTGCGTCGAATTCCGCAACGCATCCCGCACCAGATCCGCCACCGGGGTGCCGCACGCCAACCCGAACACCGAGCACCCAATCACGAACAGCGATTCCATCAGTTGACTCTTCATTTCGCCAGCTCCTGCCCTGCTCTAATGACGGATGAACCTCGCCATTATTACAGCGCCCCTACTGTTTTTGTTGCGAGAACGATGCCGTCCCCAGCATTCCACCCAGCCCCATGGTTTCCACCGCCGTCGAGGGCACAATTACCATGGCGCCCTTCTCCTTGATGGCCTCATACAGCATGTTCATGGCTCGCAGATGCAGCGCCACCGGATTGTTGATGTACACTTTGGACGCTTCGGCGAATTTCGCCGATATCTCCGTCTCCGCGGTCCCCAGAATGATGCGCGCCTGGCGCTCCCTCTCGGCCTGCGCCTGCCGCGACATCGCGTCTTCCAGCGCCTGCGGAATATGCACGTCCCGGATCTCCACGCTCTGCACCGTAATCCCCCATGGATTGGTTTTTTCGTCCAGGATCCGCTGCAGTTCCTTTCCCAATGTCTCCCGCTCCGTGATCATTTGCGCCAGATCGTGACGCCCAATCGATTCCCGCAGCGCCGTCTGCGCGCTCATGCCGATCGCCTGCTCGAAGTTCATCACCTCGAGTATCGACTTCTCCGCGCTCCACACCAGCCAGAACACGATTGCATCCACATTGACCGGCACCGTATCGCGCGTTAGCGCCGATTCGGCCCTCACCTCAGCCGTCCGCACCCGCTGATCCACGAATTGGCTCACGCTGTCAATCACCGGAATGATAAAGAATATTCCCGGCCCGCGCAGGCCCACGTAACGTCCCAGACGCAGCACCGCCGCCTTCTGCCATTGGCTGGCCACCTTGATGGAGAACAGAAAATACAGTCCCACTAGCAGACCCGCGAACAACGCCGGCGGCTTGTCCAGCCAGGCACTCACGGCGGCTCCAGCCGCGAAACAGACGATAAAAACCGCCAGTCCAACCGTGTTCACAAACTGAAGTCTGGGGCGTGCGGCCCTTCCAGTCACAATTGACGTAACCATATCAAGACCTCCTGTCTTGTTCCACATTCAATTCCTTCAAACATTCCAAAATCTCCGCCAGCGTGATGCCTTCGGCGCCGGCCTTGGACAACACTTCGCCCACCAGCTGGCTCACCCGCCGCTGCCGTTCCGCTTGGCTGGGCTCAACCTGTTTCTCGGTTATGAAGGTGCCCGTACCTTGCTGGGTAGTAAGGACTTGCCGGATTTCCAGCTCCCGGTACGCCCGCACCACTGTGTTGGGATTAATTTCCAGGTCCACGGCCAGCTGCCGCACCGTAGGCAGCCGGTCCCCCGGCCCTAAAGCCTTGGTAGCTATGGCCCCTAGCACCTGATCGATGATCTGACGGTATACCGGTACACCGCTCTTCAGATCCAGTCGAAAAACGAAGCCACTTTCGACGATCCGTTGCGCCTTCACAATACTAGTGTACTAGTTATATAGAACAATGCAAGAAGAATCTTTCCTAAAGGCTTATCTCCGCGTGCAAACACCGCTCAATCCAACGGTTCCGATCTTCCGCTATCGCCGAACCCTTATAGTGGGCTGCCGATTCCTCCAGGTACCGCGCCACCGCACGGTCGCATTCGCCCGCCCCCGGTGGAGGGTTCCGTTGCGCATCCTCGATGACTCGCTCATAGAGACCCACCAGCCGATCCACTGCCGCCCCCATCTCGTAGTTCTCCCGCACCAGTCTCGACACTTCAGCCGCGTCCGCCGGATCATAGTACTCGAGTTCGCGCACCACCAAATCCACACTCAGCGGACGCGACAAGGTGCGCACCCCAAAATTCAGCGGCCGAAAGGCCGCCAGGTTTTTCGTGCTCACCATGGCGCCTAGCGCGCGAGGGCTGGACGCTACTACTGCCGCTCCCACCGCTAGCGCCTCGATAGCCGCCCGCCCGCGCGCGAACACGATGTCGTACCCCGCCAGCAGTGTCCCTGGCCGGGATTCCGCGTTCCCGGCCGTCAGACCAACCGCGTCGAGTTCTATCCCGCCGCGCTCACAGGCCTCGCGCAATACCGGCAGCCCGGAGTCCTCGCTGAATTCGTTGCCGAAAGCCAGCGCACGGCGCGGTACCGCGGGCAGCGCCTCACGCGGTGGAAAGCGTTTCTGGTCGAAGAAATTCAGAATCACTTCGATCCGCTCCGGCGCGACGCCGCCCTCCGCGATCAGCCGCTCGCGGCACAGCTCATCCACCGCCACATACCGCAGAATCCTCGGAAATCGCAGCGGCGCTTCTTCCCACGGCTGCCAGCCATGGCAAAAGCTGATGGCCGGCGTCTCGTTGAACCAGAGCATCGCCGCCAGGGTGTCGTAGTGATGGTGCCCGTGAATGATATCCGGCGGTTCGCCCAAAGCTTCCAGCGTGCGAATTACTGGAACCGTCGCTTCACGCAGTTCCTCGGCCACCTCGCCCAGCACCGTGCTGTACGCCACCGGGTGATGCCCGCGCCGCATCAATTCGATCGCCACGTCGCGGATGTAAAGCTCCGTGCCCGCGCGCTTCGCCAGCGTGTTGTTGGTCAGCAGGACCCTCATTTGGGCCCCCCCTCCGATGCGCCCCCGGCCATCGTTCGCAGCAGCCGCTGATGCGGCTCGGCGAAGTTGCCGCTAACCTTTTCATCCGCACCCACATCCCGGATTACCACCGCGCCCATGCTGACAAATGCCCCCTCGCCGATTTTCAGATTATTTGAAATCACCGCGCCGGGCCCAACCCACGCCCCTTTTCCGATGTTTACGTTCCCGTTCACCACCGCTCCGTGC
>JAYTVY010000635.1:0-8372 GCA_043743755.1 Bryobacterales bacterium
CTCGACGCCCTGGTGGATCCCTGGGGAACTCCGTACCGCCCCGATTTCCAATTGGAAGGCCCTTCCGATGTTATGTCCTTCGTAAGCGCGGGACCCGACAAGAAGTTCGGAACCGCCGACGATATAGCGGCTCACACGTTTCGCAGGCACTATCTCACCCCCGTTGAGAAAGCCATCTACGCGACGCTCAACCCGCTTCCGGCTTGGCCCGAAACTGAATCCCAGCTTCGCGCAACGCTGCTGTCCGCCAGTCTGGATCTCGACAGACTGCGGGATCGCTGGGGCACTCCTTACAAATGCAATTTTTCGATTGAGGGCCTGCAAGCCGTGTTGCGCTTTGAGAGCGCCGGTGCTGACCGCAAGTTCGGCACCAAGGACGATTTCACCGCTGGGCGAGTCTCAGGCGATTATTTCTCCGACCGCCGCAAACGGCTTAGCGAGTCCATCGCGTCCGCCATGCCATTCCCGGTCAATGATGCTGAATGGCGCCGCTTCTTGGATGCGAACGGACTTGGTTCCATTGCCGACCCCTGGGGCCATCCGCTCTATGCGACCTTTGGCAGAGCGGCGCGTTACGCGGACGTCAGGAACATGACCACGGTCGCGCGCTACGGCGAGAAGCCCGAAACCAAGACGGTAGTCGCTCCCGTAACGCAATGGGTCTGGGCTATCGACGTGCGCAGTCCCGGCCCGGACGGAAAGACTGGCACGCAGGACGATTTCACGCTGGCAACGTTCCAGCGCGTCGAGCGCGCCGAAGCCGTTCCAAAGGACGCAGGTCTGGAGCGCGCGCCGCCGCACACAGGTTCCAATTCCGGAACGATTCGTGGAACTGTTGTCGACGCCAGCGGCGCCCTGATTGCGAATGCCAACGTTCGCGCGATCCCCTTGAAGCCCGAGGGTTCACGATTCTATTTCCATGAGTCCTTGACCGGCGAGGACGGCACGTATGAACTCCGGGGACTCCCGCCTGGTACATACGAGTTACGTATCCAGTCGCCCGGATTTCAGGACTATGTAATTACCGGTGTGCCGGTGCGAACCGGCCAGGCGACAATGGCGGGCGCGACGCTGCAAGTAGGAGCCGTAACGGAAAGGGTCGAAGTTTCGTCGGGCGTGACGATGGTGCAGACCATGTCCGCTCAGGTCTCGGCCGTGCCGTCCGCCTCCACCGTATCCACGCCGCGCGTGCGCGAATACTTCCCGGAGACGCTCCTCTGGCAGCCGTCGCTTGAAACCGACGCGCATGGCCGCGCGCATCTAAACTTCAAGCTCGCGGACAACATCACCACCTGGAACCTGAAGGTGACCGCGTCCACCCTCGACGGCTACCTGGGAACCGCGACCACCAGCATCCGCGCGTTTCAGCCATTCTTCGCCGACCATGAACCGCCTCGCATCCTCACGCAGGACGACGAGATCGAGCTTCCGGTTACCGTGCGCAATTATCTGGATCGCGCCCAGGACGTCTCGGTATCGATGCAACCTGAGGCCTGGTTCCAACTGCTGGGCCCGGCCACCGAACGCAAGCGAATCGATTCGTCGGAATCCTCCAACGCTCTCTTTCCGTTCCGCGCCGTCGCTTCGGTGGACGATGGCAGCCAGAAGGTGACGGCCACTTCAACAGGCGGCGCCGACGCGATCCTCAAGCCCGTGACCGTGCATCCCGACGGCATGGAAGAGTCGCGTACGGTGAATGCACTGCTCGCTGCTTCAGACACGCTCGACCTTGACATCCCCGCGGACGCGATTCCAGGCTCACCCCGCGCCGAGCTGAAAATCTATCCCAACCTGATCTCCCACCTTCTTGACAGCGTGGAAGGAATTCTGCGGCGTCCCTACGGCTGCGGCGAGCAGAGCATCTCTTCCACGTGGCCGAACGTATTGTTGCTGCGCCTCTTCAAAGCCGCGGGACGGGAAGACCATCCTCTGCGGGCACGCGCTCTCCGCTACACGCGCGAGGGCGTTGACCGCCTGCTCGGCTATGCCGCGCCAGGCGGAGGATTTCGCTACTGGGCCCACGGAGATGCCGACGTCGCGTTGAGCGCCTACGCCCTGACGCTGCTGGAAGCCGCAGCCGAGTTTGTGCCGGTGGATGAAAAGCTCTCCAAGACCACGCGCAGTTGGCTGTTCACAAAACAGGACGCCGACGGAAGATGGACGCTTCGCGACTGGAACGGGACCATCAACCAGCCGCGCACTTTGCTCCACACCGCGTATGTTGCAATGACCCTGGCGCGCCCCGAGGCATCCGCCGAGCTTTCGCGCGCTCTCGCCTTTCTGTCCGCCCAGGCAGCCTCTTTTGATGAACCTTACATGCTGGCAGCCTTCGCTCTGGCGTCGCGGAAATCGGGTCAGCCCGCACCCGTCGCGGAAGCACGCCTGCGCGAGCTCGCGCACAAAGTCACCGCGGGCGTTTTCTGGAACCTCGAAACCAACACCCCATTCTACGGCTGGGGACTCGCCGGACGCCTGGAGACCACCGCTCTCGCGGTCCGCGCGTTAGCTGCCAGCGGCACGGACGATGACGCGTCACTGGTGAAGTCCGGAACTCTCTTCCTGCTGCGCAACAAGGATCGCTACGGCGTCTGGCACTCCGGCCAGGCCACCGTGCAAGTGCTGGGAGCGTTAATCGACACCCTTTCACGAACGCCCGTAGCAAACGCGGGCGAAGCGGCTATCCTGATCAACGGACGCAACGCAGGCAAGCTCAAACTCCCGGGCAGCGGCGAGATCGTTGGTCCCATTCGACTCGACGTTTCGAAGTTCATCGGCGCGGGCGCGAATCGGGTAACTCTGGATGGCGCCCCCGGATCCCAGGCGCAAGTGAGCTCGCGTTATTATGTGCCGTGGCCGAAAAGTCAAAACAATGGGTCCGCCCTGCGCCTGCGCGTGGACTTCGACCGCACGCAAATCCAGCCAGGGGACATCGTCACCTGCGCCGTTAAAGTAGAACGCGTTGGCTTCCGCGGATACGGCATGCTCCTGGCCGAAATCGGACTGCCCCCCGGCGCCGACGTCGACCGCTCTTCGCTTGACCGTGCCGGTGTAGACCACTACGACATCCTGCCGGATCGTCTCATCGTGTACCTGTGGCCCCGCGCCGGCGGCACATCCTTCAATTTCCAATTCCACCCGCGCTTCGCCATGCGCGCCAAAACCCCAGGTTCAGTCGTATACGACTACTACAATCCCGATTCCCGCACCATATCCCCCTCAGTCCGGTTCGTCGTACGGCGGGTCCCCTGACCCGCGCCGGGCGCCCTCGCCCGGCTCCCCCTACCGCGAACCCCCCGCCCCCCGCAACACCTTCCCCGGCAGCGCGTCCGTCTGCTTCCCTCCATCAATCACCGGCACCCCATTCACCAGCACGTACTGCATCCCCTCCGAAAGCTGGTTCGGATTCTCAAACGTCGCCAGATCCCGCACCGTATCCGGATCGAACACCACAATATCCGCCCACATGCCCTGCTTCAACACGCCTCGGTCGGCCAACCGCATACGCTGTGCCGGCAGCGCGGTGAATTTTCGAATGGCCTCGGGCAGCGTCAGCATCCGCTCCTCCCGCACATACTTACGCAGTATTCGAGGAAACGTCCCATACGCGCGCGGATGCGGATGCTCGCGTCCCAGCGCCCCGTCGGGCGCCGTTCCCTGCGAATCGTTGTCGATCGAAACCCAGGGCTGCCGCAGCGCCAGCGCGACATCCGGCTCGGACATCGCGAACACCGCCACTTCGGTGAATCCCCGATCCTCAATCAGCACATCGAAGATGGTGTCGATTGGATCAGTCCCGCGCGCCTTCGCGATGTCCGCGATGGTCTTGCCCTGCAGCGGAAGCAGCTTGGGATTCTGTACCACGCTGATCAGAATCGCCTCGGGACCGGGAATTTCCAGCCATTCGTTGTCCCACTCCGTGCTGGGTTTCAGCATATCGGCGCGGATACGCGCCCGCGTCGCTGGATCGCGCAGGCGCTCCAGCATCTTGTCATTGCCGCCATCGTGGGCCCACGGTGGAATGAACGCCGAAAAGGCATTGAACCATGCCGGATACGCGTAGGTGTCGGCCGTGATGTCGACCCCAGCGCGGCGCGCGCTGTCGATCTTCGCAATAATCTCCGGCATGCGCCCCCAGTTGGGTTTGCCGGCTGCCTTGAGGTGCCAGATCTCCACTGGAATCTTGGCCTCGCGGCCGATGCGGATGGCTTCGTCCAGCGCCGCCATGATCGCGTCGCCTTCGTTGCGCATGTGCGTAGCGTAGATTCCGCCCATGCGGGCAGCTTCTGAAGCCAGCGCGATTAGTTCTTCGGTGCTCGCATAGGGCGCGGGCGCGTACTGCAGGGACGTCGAAAGCCCCACCGCTCCATCTCGCATCGCCTGCGCCACGGTGGCCTTCATCCGCTCCAGCTCGGGTGCGGTGGGCGCCCGGTTGTCGTCGCCGATCACCAGCCGCCGCACCTGCGTCGCGCCCACGTAGCTGGCCAGGTTGTGGCCCAGCCCTTGTTTTTCTAGGCGCGCGAAATATTCACGGAACGTCGACCAGTCCGCCTTAACGCCGTAGTGTTCGTAAGTTGTGCGCTCAGCCGCGCGAATGCGATCGTTCAGGGGCGCCGCCGAATCGCCCTCCCCCGTGATCTCGGTGGTGATCCCTTGAAAGATCTTCGATGGCAAGTGCGGGTTTACCAGAATCGTCAGCTCGGATTGCCCCAGCATGTCGATGAATCCGGGCGCCACCACCATCCCGCGCGCATCGATCACCCGGTTGGCGCGGGCATCGGCGAGCCGGCCGATACTCGCGATACGGCCGCCGCGCACACCGATATCCGCCGAGTACCAGGGCGACCCCGTCCCGTCGATCACGCGCCCGTTGCGAATGATCAGGTCGTAGGGCTGCGCGAACGCCGCCAGCGAGAACAGAGCGAGAAGAATGAGCCGCATCACCACGGGATTATAGCGCGGCCCACCGTTTACGTCTTCAGCGTTCGGACGTACGCCACCACATCGTCAACGGACTTGCCGCTAACACTGGCGACGGGCTTCATCTTGCCTTTGCCCGCGGTAATAATCTTCTCGATGGCGTCATCGCTCTGAGCCTGGACTTCGGCCGAGCCCAGGTTTCGCATGTCCACCTTCATCATCTTGGCAATGGCTGGATTCGCAGTGCCATCCGCTCCGTGGCAGGATTTGCACGATTTCAGGTAAAGCGCCGCTCCGGCCTTCGTGTCGGCGGCCGAAGCCCCGGCGGCGCCTATCGCAACCGCCATGAATGCAATCAAAATAATTCGCATATTTAATACTCCTTGTTCTATGGTTTGCTTTCCATCCCGAGTGTCTTCAATATCTCGGATGATGTCTCTTCCACGGCCAGCGCCTGATGGCACGCGCCGCAGTCTTGGGTAATGGTCTTCTTGTCCGCCGTGGCGTGTCCGTCGTCGTGACAACGGAAGCAGCCCGGATAGTCGGTGTGGCCCAGGTTATTCGGATAGGTGCCCCATTCAACCTTTAGATCCGGGAACACGTTGCGCTGATAGATGGCTAGAAGCGCGCGCCCGGCAGTCTGGATATCCGCGGATCTCTTGCCGTACACCTCCGGATACTTCTGCTGGTAGAAGCTCGACAGGCTCGCTCCGATCTTCCGATCGGCGTCTTCGCTGGATTTGTAACTCGCCTTGACCAGCTCCACGCCGGTCTTCTTGATGAACGGCAGGGTACTTGACAACTCGCCGCGCGCGATAGCCTCATCCACCGCCCGGTCCGGCAGTTCGAACGAGTGCGCCGGGCGGTTGTGGCAATCGACGCACTGCATCTCATACGTGGGCAGCGCGCGGATAGCGTCGAGCTTCGCATCCCCGGCAACATAGGTTCGGACCACCCCCGCGTTCTGGTACTCAACCCACGGGATGGTCTGCCGTTTCTTGTCGGCGGCCGCGTACCGTACGTGAATGTTCGGACCCATGTGCGCGCCATGGATGCCCCCGAACCCGCCGCCGCCCTCCAGCATCATGAGCACGGTCTGGTTGCGGCTATTAGCCTCGTCATCCTTGAACTTCGTGATTACGCGCAGGCGCGGGGCGGAGAACTTCTCGCGGGAGTGGCACTGCTCGCAAGTATCGGCGGCAGGCGTCAGGCGGTTGCTCTCCATTGCCGATTCGATGGGCCTCGGGAAAGTGTTAAACGTTACGCCCATCAACTGCCGCGTGCCGGCCATTTTGCTCTTTATCCAGCCCGACGCGCCCGGACCAACGTGACACGCGACGCAGGCCACCTGCTGGTGCGGCGCCCTCTGATGCGCTATGAATTCGGGCTTCATCACGTGGCAGCTTTGCCCGCAAAACTGCACCGTCTCCATATGGGCCACCGCGCGATACGTGGCCTGGCTGCCGATGATGACATTCAGCACGGTAGCGACGACGCAGAAGATGACCACGTGCCTCCATGCCGTCCTGCGATTTTCAACCCCCGCCATTCCCGCGCGGATATTCCGTTTCGCCAGGGCGATTCCGATGGGAATGAGCCCCAGCCCGAGAAAGAAAACGATGGGGATCGCGATGAAGATCAACAGCCCAATGTAGGGATTGTTCACGCGCCCGCCCAGGTGCACGGGCAATACGCACAGCCAGGAAACGCCGGCCAGTGTGACCAGCGTGGCGCCCAGCATGCCGATCCAGTGGCTGGTCAGCAGTATCAGGAACGGACGGCTCGGCCGGTCGGGCATGTTATAGTCCGGCTCCGGCGGAATTCAGCCAGGCGATCAGATCGGACATCTCCCGCCCGTCGAAACGCGGCCACGGAACGCCCTTGGCCGTCATCTGTTCCAGCATCTTCGGGCCGTGGCGCCAGAGCGCCGAGACCATCCGGGTGCCCGTGAACGCGCCGCCCAGCTTGTCGTGGCAACCCGCGCAACGCTTGGCCGCGAATACGCGTTTCCCCCGGGCCGCATCGCCCGCATCCTCAAAGAATTGCCGCGCCCAGACATAACTCAGCAGCTCCCGCATCTCGCCGGACTCAAAATGCGCCGGCTTGACGTCCATTCTGGGGGCGTGATCCCACATCGCCGCCGCGATCTCCGTCAGCGTCCGCCCTTTGATATGCGGTGCGAACGACGAGCCCGTCTGATGGCACCCCCGGCAGCCTTTCGCCGTGAAGATGGCTTCGCCGTCGACGCCCGTGGTGGTCTTGAACGCTCCGGGTTTCTGCCGCGTGGCCGGAAGATTGCGAAGATAAACCAGCAGATCCGTCAGATCCTGCCCGCTCAACCGCGGCCACCGCATGTTCTTAAGCTTGAATTCGGCAAGCATGCCTGGCGCGTGGTTCCACATCGCTTCCGTCAGTGCGATGGGATCGGCCAGGCTTTCCCATTCACTGACGGGTTTGACATCCGGCCTCACCCGCTCGTTTAAGCCGTGGCAGAGCGCGCAGGCGCGGTCCGCGAAGAGGCGTTTGCCGCGCCCGGCATCGCCCGGCTTTTCAAAGAAGCGCGCGGAGTAGAAGTACGCGAAAAGATCGTCGGCGGCCTGCTGATCCAGATCGCCCGCGCGAATCTCACGCTCGCGCATGGCGGCCCACATCGTGGGCGCGTGGTTCCACATCGTACTGGCGAGCGAGGCCGGCGTGAAGCCGCGGTCAATGCGGCGTCCCAGATCGGCCGCGATGTGCCCGCCCACGCCGTTGACGCTGTGACACTGAATGCATGCCAGGCTCTTGAACAGTTGCTCGCCGCGCGCGGAATCCGCGGCCCGTACACCCGCGGCGGATGCCAGCAGGATCACCAGAAACCGGATCATCGCGTCAGCCTCAATCCCGTGGTGAGCAGGTGCGTTCGGAACCCCTCGTAGAGATAGAACGCCTCTCCGTAACCGTAATACTGCCATTCGGTGAACCAGCTCAGATTCTTGCGAACCGGCACGAACAATTTTGCTTGCGGCTGGTAGTAACTGGTGGGACGGCTGCCTGAGGACCGGAAGAACGATCCCCCGGCCGATATCTTCGGAGTTAATCCCGCATAGACTGGCAGATTCGCGCTGAACAGCGCGGTGACCGTATGGGTATTGTCTCGATAGGAAGATAACTGCGGCAGCAGAATCTCCGGCGCCAGATACGAGATATCCGACCGCAACGTGGACCGGCTATACGAGCCTTGAAAATCCCAGCGCTTGCCGTCGCCGGGCGACCACAGGAATGCGAGCGATTCCTGTTGCGCCAGATAGTCATA
This sequence comes from Bryobacterales bacterium, assembly GCA_043743755.1. Taxonomy (GTDB): domain Bacteria; phylum Acidobacteriota; class Terriglobia; order Bryobacterales; family Bryobacteraceae; genus JALYHQ01. The sequence goes on from JAYTVY010000635.1 coordinate 8,213, forward strand.
ACGGCTCACCGGCAGCGGATTGTGATTATTCAACAGCAGGAAGTCCGCCGACAGGCTAAGCGACGCAGTAGCCTGGTAGTGCGCCCGCGCGCGAACCTTGCGGTAATCGTACAGACTGGTCCGGAAATACGCGCCGCTGCTGGATCCGCCCTCCGCTTCG
>JAYTVY010000636.1:0-3599 GCA_043743755.1 Bryobacterales bacterium
TCCCCATTTCCCGCTGCTTTAGGAGCGCTTCCGTTGGATTCGAAAACCTTTTTCCAGCTATCGTCCACGGCCTTTCGATCATGCAGATACTGTTGATAAAGCTCATCTTCGAGCCAATCGTTGATTCCAAACGGATGGGTTTCTTGGGGCATGCAGGCTAACTTCGAGACTTCCTGTATCTATGATACCGTGACGCCCTACCGTATCGCGATCTGCACCGGCCTGGGCGTAGTATACGGCCCGGCGTTGACGATCACGGGCTGGTTCGGACCCGTCGCCGCCTGCGGCGAAATGCGCACATTGATCAGCATCACGCCGGCCACCAGCCCGTAAGCCTGCCCTGCGTACTGTACCTCGCCCGCTGCGCCCCCGATCGTCACCGCCACCGGAAACACCAGGACGGGAAGATTCGCCCTATACACGCGCCCGTCTTCGAGCGCCGGAGTCGTAGGACCAAAGCCCGCGCCGTACAACGATACAATCGACCCGCGCGCGGCCGGGTTTTGAGGCGAATTGACCGTGCCGTCCTGATTGACGATGGCTCCCTGGAGCGTCGTGGGCGGGCCCAGCGTGAACTGCGCAGGCGAGGCCGGAACCACCGGCAGAGTCACCGCCGGAGAAGCTCCCGCCGGCGTCTTCACCACCACTTGAACGGAAGATTTGCCGGCCACCGAGACTGGCGCCACCGCGCGGGCATCGTCACTGGTGACAAAAACCAGCGGAGCCGCGACGCCGTCGAAATCCACCTCCACTCCGGCCAGCGTGCGCGAGACGCGCCCCTCCGCGTCCAGAGTCAGCACCGCCGAATTGAGCGGCCCCAGATTGGTCCCTATCAAGTCGACGATCTGGCCCGCCGTGACCGGCCCGAAATCATAGCCCGCGACGCTGGTGACGCCGTCCCGGAAAACCACCGGCAACGCCGGACCCGAGTCCGAGATTTTGAGAACGAATGCCCCGCTCACCACCGTTCCATTCACCGACGATAGCGTGCGGCTGGCTGGGGGAGGCGTATAGGGCGACTGCGGCGTCACCGGGAAGCCTTGCGCCTCGCTGTTTCCGGCGACGTAGATGTTTCCCTGACCATCCACGGCCACCGCCGTGGCTTCGTCGTTTCCGAAGCCGCCCAGGAATGTCGAGAAGAGAAATTTCGTTCCCGTTGGATCGAGTTTGGTTACGAATGCTTCCGCGCCCCCTTGAGAGATCCGCTGGATGTTCGCCGCCAGAGGAAAGTTGTTGGATCCCGTGGATCCCACGATGATGGCGTTTCCCGCCGCATCCACCGCCATGCTCTGGCCGATATCGTAACCCGTGCCGCCGATGTATGTCGCGTAAATCAGGGCCGATCCGGAGGCGTTCAATCGCGCAGCGAAGGCATCCCCCAGGCTTCCGCCGAATACCGGTTGAGCCGCTTTAGCTGTGGTTTGAAATCCATCCACCACAATGCCGGATACAAACACGTCGCCGCCGGGGCCGGCCGCAATGGCATTGATGCCGCCCGCGAAGTAGGTGGCAAAGACCAGAGCGTTTCCCGCCGGGTTCACCTTGGCGATGAAGTTCGCGTAGGCGGTATTGGTACGCTGCAAAGCGTCGGGACTCACCGGAAAATCGCTCGAATGCGTCACGCCCGCGACATAGACTGCGCCCAAGCTATCCAGCGCCAGCGAGCGCGGCGCGTCTTCACCACCGCCGCCTCCGAACGAGAAGCTGTAAACCAGGGCCGTGCCCTGGGGATTCAATTTGTCGATGACCACCGCGGCGCCAGTCGCGGTCCGGTTCTCGCGCGCGATATACGCGTTACCTGTCGCGTCCACGGCGAGGGCGCTCGGAAAACCCTGAACTCCCGTTGAATAAAGCAGTTTTGAGCCGCTCGGATCCAGCTTGAAAACAAATGCCGCCAGACCCGGCCCCAACGCTCCATCGGTGGAAGGGAAATCCGTCGAACGCGTGGTTCCCAGAACCACCGCATTCCCCGCGGCATCCACGCCGATCTGCATGCCCGAATCTTCATCGCTGCCACCGATGTACGTGGAGTACACCAGCGCCGTTCCTGCCGCGTTTAGTTTCGTCACAAAGACGTCGCCGCACTGCACTTGCACCGTGAGGATGGTCCCGCAAACGCCGCCGTGATTGGTCTGCAGCGGATTGGCCGTGGGAAAACCCGAAACGGCGCGCCCAGTCACATACGGGTTGCCATCCTTATCCACGGCCAGACTGGAGAAGCGGTCCGTATTGCCGTTCCCCAGGTAGGCGGACCACGTAATCACTGGGTCGATAGTCAGCTTGCGTCCGTGATCGTAAGCGGAAAGAGCGAAAGTAACCAGCCCCTCGCGGTCTATTTCGAATCGCCCCGGGATCGTCGTCTCGCCCTGGTAAACAACCGGACGCCGCAGCCGCATGGCCCCCACGGCGATGTCGCCTTCCGCCGTGATGGCGGCCGTTCCGCCCCGCAAGCGCAGCCGTATCGCGCCTGGGTCGGCTTCGGGCGCTACCTCAAAGTCGAATTCGTCCCCATGAAAGATCAGGTCGATGCCGGGGTAAAGATTTCGATATCGGACCGAACCGAAGCGCGGAATTCCCGTGCGCCAGTTCTTCGGATCGCGCCCGATAAAGTAGTTGCTGACGCCAGCCAGCGGATCTTGCGGCTCGATGCGTGCGTCCGCGCGCCCGTGTTCAAAACCAATCTCCACCTGCGGCGCACCCCGCGCAGCCAGCAGCGCTCCCGAGCGGGCTAGATACAGAGCGTGATCCGCGGACCGGCCCAGATACAAAAAACGCGCATCCGCCTGCCCCCGATTCGCCTCAAACGCAAGCGGCAACCCCGCGTGCAGCAACGAAGACCAAACCACCAGGTACCGCCACATCCCCCTCATTGTACGGCGGACCCCTGGTCCGCGCGGCGCCCCCCGGCGCCGCTCCCCAGGCGTCCTTTGCGCTACCCTGCCTAAGTGCGCCTCCTCGTCTTCTCCGACATCCACGGCGACACACTAGCCCTCGAGCGCCTCATGCGCCAACCGGCCGACATCTACTTCGCCGCCGGCGACCTCGGCAACTGGGGACGCGGCCTCGACAAAATGGGCCCGCTGATGCAGCCCCACGCGGACCGCGTCTGGGTGATCCCCGGCAATCACGAATCCTCCGATGACACAACCCGGTTTTGCGAGAAATTCGGCTTTCGAGACATGCATGGCCGCACCGAAAAGCTCGCCGGCGTGACCATAGCCGCCCTCGGCTACTCGAATCCCACACCCTTCAACACGCCCGGCGAGTATTCCGAGGATGAACTGGCCACACGCCTCGCCCCCTTCGCCGGAATCGATCCGATGGTGCTCATCTGCCATTGCCCTCCCAGGGAAACCGCTCTCGACCGCGCCGGAAACCAGCATTTCGGCAGCACCGCCGTGCGCAATTTCATCGATAAAAACCAGCCTCTGTATTTCTGCTGCGGCCACATCCACGAAGCCGCTGGCGTATCGGCGGAATTGGGCCGCACCAAGGGATTCAATGTGGGAAAGTCAGGCGTAACGCTGGACCTGACCAGCCTGGTAAAATAGAAGCGGATGACACTCGAAGAACTCGAAAGAGAGTACGTTTCGCTCCGC
>JAYTVY010000637.1:0-5327 GCA_043743755.1 Bryobacterales bacterium
CCCTGAATTCCCGGTGCTCCCCCGGCTCCAGTTTGAACTCCACGGTTTTCCAGACCCAGGTATTGTCCACCCGCAGCCGGTGCCGCCCCGCCTTCACATCGCGCGTAACACTATCGCCGAACATCAGCGTCGCAAATGGCTCACCGTCCACCTTGATAATCATCTGCCGCTGCTTCACGTCCTTCGCCGAATTGCGCGTCACCGTCACCCGTGAAAGCTGGTCCATGTGGAAGACTTCATCATCGCACCCATCGCCGCCGCGCCCCCCACTTTTCCTTGCACCCCCAGGCTTGGTTCAGCGTCATTCCTTCAACGGGCATGGGGAAGCTCATCATCATCGCGGTGGCGGCCGGCGCTCTCCAGGCCGCTGTGATCAAGGGAACCGTCGTGGAGAACCAAACCGGCCACCTCGTAGCCCGCGCCACGGTGACCCTCGAAGCCGTATCCGGCGCCGCCGCGCAGAAACGCGCCACACGCACCAATTCCTACGGCTATTTCGAGTTCACCGCGCTCCCCGCCGATAGCTACCTGCTCGCCGCCTCACGCACCGGATTCGCGCCCGCGCAGTACGGACAAAAACATTGGAAGTCCGCGGGCCTCCCCATCGAACTCGCCCAGGACGAAACCTCCACGCTGGTCATCCGCCTGCCGCACTACGGCACGATCACCGGAACCGTCCTGGACGAAAACGACATCGGCATGCCCGAGTTCGACGTGCTGGCCTATCGCAACACGCGGCCGCCCCAGCTCGCCGCCCGCGCCAAATCCGACGATCGCGGTGTGTTCCGTATCTCGGGACTGGAGCCTGGCAGCTACATCGTTCGCAGCGGCGGCAAGCAATATGACGAAATCGGCTACCTGCCCACTTTTTCCCGCGAAACACAGGTCCTCGACCAGACCTACCCCGTGCAAGTGGATATGGATCGCGACGTGGGCCGCGCAGACGTTCGTCCCCTCGCCGGCCGCCTCTTCACTCTCAGAGTGGAGGTCGTAACTTTCCCCGCTTTTCCGTCCGAGCCGTTGCCCGTAACCATGACGCTGATCTCCGAGCTTGGCCGGGAAACCGTGCAGGGCAGCTCCCATCTCTTCGGCCCCTTACCCGCTGGATTCTACGAGTTGATCTCGCTAGCCCCGCTTGACCGCCGTCCCGGACTGCAAGGCGATTACCGCAAGATCTACCTGGGCGGGGAAGACCGTATCCGGTTCGTGCTGCGCGAAGAACCCGAGCTCCGGTTTTCCTTCGAGGGCTCCCAGGTGGATCCCGCCTCCATCCAGGTCCTCGTCAGACGAAAAGATCTGGCCGGCTTCGGGCCAATCGAGGTCCTGAAATTGACGAACAACCGCGCGCACCTCGCCAGCGGACTCTGGCAGATCGCCCTCCAGCCCCAGCCGGGCTTTTATGCCGCGTCCTTTCGCGGCCCAGGCTATGAAGCGCCCAATGACGCGCGCGCGGACGGCTGGAATGACATCCAGGTTGGCCGCGGCTCCCCCGCCATCACGTTCTACTTATCCTCCCGCCTCTGCGCCGTCCACGGAACCGTTGCCTCCGCGGGCAAACCCGTCGCCGGCATCCCGGTGTTCCTGGAACCATCCGATCTGGACCCGCTGCGCCGTATCGCCGAAACCTTCGTAACGCGCACAGGCCTCGACGGCCAATACCGTTTCACCGGCCTCGCCCCCGGAAACTATCGCCTCCTGAGCTCCTTCGAATACCAAACCGCCGATTCCGCAATCATGTCCACCGCCGCCGCCCGCCAAATAAAGCTTGAAGCCGCCGCCGATCCGCAGCTGGATCTCACGCCTCCTTAGGGAACGAGAGCGAGCGTGACTTGTCCCGTAATAAATCCAACGGGTCGATTTGATTCACTGGCAGGAATTGACAGTTTATGCCAGATGGAGTAGGTTGTAGATATGACCTCGATGAACGTCTCGTTGCCGGAGGAGCTCAAGCAATTCGCCGAAGCGCAAACCAAGCACGGCTACAGCACCCCCAGCGAATATGTCCGTGAGCTGATCCGCGAGGATCAAAAGCGCAAGGCCAAGGAAAAGCTTGATGCCCTCCTGCTCGAAGGCCTCAACTCCGGCGACCCCATTCCGGTCGATGCCAGGTTTTGGGCCGACCTCAAGCAGGAAGCTCTTGCCAGGCTGGAATCCCGCAAAAAAACATCCTCGAAAAAATGACCCAGCCCGTCACGCAGCGGCCACGGGCGCGGCTCGACCTTCTGCAGCAGTTCGTCTACTTCGGCGAGACAAGGTGAGTTGGAACTGGGGGAACGGTACTTCGCTGCCATCGACAAGACCTGCCTTCAACTGGTGAATCATCCGCGGAGCGGGACGCTCTACGATTCCGGGATTACACGGCTCGATGGCTTGCGACGATTTCCGGTGAGCGGATTTGACAAGTACCTGATTTTCTATCTGGCCCGTGACAATGGCATCGACGTGATCCGCGTCCTGCCTGGAGCCAGAGACATCGACAGTCTCTTCGCCGAAGAAGAAACCTGACCCGGAGGAACAATGATTCTGAAACTGGCTTCGAAAGAAAACACCCCTGCCCTGCCCCGCCAGCTCGCCAAGCTTGCACCGCGGCTCCCCGCCCGGTTTCTGACCAGCCCCCGCGCGGCCAAGGGTTTCTCATCACCGGCTTGACGAAATGCTGGAGGAATACATCACCAAAGCGGAATTGAACGCCGAGCGGAAGGGCTGGCTATTCCGGCCAGCGACCAGCAAGAACGGCATCGCCTTGATTGCCGGCCATCCTATGACGCAGCAGGATGTACACGCGATGATCCGTCGCCGGGCGGCCGCCGCCGGCATCAAAACCAAAATCGGCTGCCATACGTTTCGGGCCACCGGCATCACAGCCTGCCTGAAGAACGGCGGACGCCTGGAAATCGCGCAACAGATGGCCAACCACGTAAGCTCACGGACAACCGGCCTCTACGACCGACGCGGCGACGATGTTTCGCTTGATTAGGTGGAGCGGATTGCGATTTAAAAATTCTTAAGCGCGAGCAGGTCGCCTCGCGGAAGCGGAGACTCAGCTAAACCAAAACAGATATGGTAGACGGGCCGGAAGCATGGACTCGCTTTCAGGGAGCAATGAAACAGGTGATCTCCGTCCCGCACTCCGAGATAAAGAAGCGGATTGAATCCCATCGTATTGAAGCCGTCAAGAATCCGAGCAGGCGGGGCCCGTATATTCACGCCTCCTTAGTGGGGCAGATCAAAACCGCCGCGACAACGAAAACGTCAGCGCGTAATCCGCGAACGCCGCATCGCCATGCGTGTGATTCTGAATATCCGCCACGCTCCGCTTTCGGTTCCGCTCCACCGCCCACGGAATATTGCACGCAAATAAATACCTCGCGCGCGAATACAGAAACCCCGGATCCACCGATATCGCGTAACCCGGCCGCCGGAACCCGTTGCTCTTCCCAAACGCATCCCGAACCGGCACGCCCTCAATCCGCCCGCCGATGGTCCCCGTAAGCCCTCGGATTCCCGGCAGCGCATGACTCATTCCGCCCCGGTATAGATACTGATCCGCTACCGACATCACTTGTTCGCCCGCCGCCCGGCGAAACGTCGGCACATTGTTAACATCGCGTGGATTGAACAGATAAGTTCCGGCGAAGTACACCATCGTCCGCAGCGGAGCCGGATGGTAAGCCTGAAGGTCCAGCGCGAATCCCACCCCGCCATCGCCTGCCTGGATCGACTGATCCGCCGTGGCCAACACCTGCGCACCCGTCGAGCTCACCGCCAGTTGACTCGAGTTGTCGCGGCCCGTTGGCAGCTTGAGGCTCATCCCCACGATGATGTTCCCGCCCGATTCCGTCGGAGGCCGGAAGATCGCCGCATGTATTCCCACCGACGCATCCCCGATCCCCGCCGTCTCATATTTCGCCTTCGGCGCATACAGCTGATTCCGGTAAGCCAGCAGGATGGGTAAACTCCCCGAGACAGTCCATCTCGGAGTCAGTTGGTAATCCACCGCGACATCGAACAAATGATAAATATTCTCGATCTGATTGTGGTTCAGCTCGCGCTGCGTCTGCTCCACTGTCCCGATGAAGTGCCGCGACGACGGTTGGAAGCGGTAGCCCACCGTAACGGTCCAGGGATGCAGGATGTGGCCTTCCTTGGCCGCCCTCTCTTCAGCCCGGCTGCATAACGCGCCAATCACGGGCGCGCTTTGGCGTGCGGCCACTCAACCCTGGCCGGATGCCGGAAGCGCAAGCCAGGGCAGCGCCGCGGCTGCCAACAACCACACGGGAGCGAATAGACTGGTCCTCACAATATCGCGATCTTACTGCAATCGCGCCTTCTGTGAAATAATCTGAATCTACTACTGACACTCTGCCCACCAATCTGTCAGGCTGCAATAATGAAGCACGATCGGGCCGGGTAAGTCATAGTGAGCACAATGCCCAAGGACGCGAAGCAGGCTCCCACCATTCGTTTGCTTGCGGGCCTCGCCGTCACTCTGACAGCCGTCGCGGTCTATTCGGCGTATACCATTGTCCAGCTTCGCAGCCTCGGAACCCTTCAGACCGAGACCATAGACCGGAACCGCACCGACTCGCTGCTTTTGCTTCGGATTCAAAACGATCTGAATTCGCTGGGCCTCGCCATGCGCGACATGCTGGATACCACCGAGCCCTATCCGCTCACGGCGTGGAATGGCCAGTTCCAGCGCATCCGTACCGATCTGGAAGACGCTCTTGCGCGCGAAGAAAAGTATTCTTCCGTGGATCGCAATTCCGATCAAAGCCGTTATCTGGCACAATCCATCGCGCAGTTCTGGGATTCGCTGGACCGCATCTTCGCGCTCGCCTCGCAAGGCCGGGAAGACGAGGCCCGAACTCAAATCCGCCTCTCGCTGCAAGCGCGGCAGGAAGCTCTCAGCACCGCTGTTGCGCGCCTCCTGGTCCGGAACAATGAGAGCGAACAGGCGGCCGCCTCACGCACCCACGACATTTACGCGCGCGTGGAGCGGAACCTGTATCTTTTCGTCGCTGCGATGCTGGTCCTGATTGCCTTCACCAGTCTCTATTTGGTTCAGCACAATCGCCGCGTGTTCGAACAGGTGGCGCGCGTATCCCAGCGCCGCAGCGAGCTCGCCCAGCAATTGATAACCATGCAAGAGGATACCTTCCGGTCGATTTCCCGCGAGCTGCATGACGAGTTTGGCCAGATTCTGACGGCCATTGGCGCCATGCTCCAGCGTGCCGGTGGCCGCATCTCGCCCGAAAACACTTCCCTTCGCTCCGAGCTGCTGGAAGTCCGCGAGATCGTGCAATCCACGCTCGATAAGGTCCGCT
>JAYTVY010000638.1:0-4853 GCA_043743755.1 Bryobacterales bacterium
GATGTCCGGCCGCGAATCCCACGGAGGAGCGCCAAACATGGAGTCTTCGAAATCATGCAGATTGGTTTGAGATCGCGGACTCCTCGAGCGCCCGTCTATAAGCAGCGCGATCTTCGCCATGTAAGTGAAGTAACGGTTTTCGAATGGGTACACTCGATCGACGGCGACACGCGAATCGGTGGCCAGCAGCGACATCATCGCCGTGGTTCCGCTTCGGCCCAGCCCAGCGACGAAGACAGGTGTCAGCACGCGGAGTTGTCCATCGTATGGAAACACGGACCGCCGGGGAAGGTCGCGCTGATTTCCGAGGATCTTGCGTCAGCCCGTCCGGCGCGAGCGTGGGATAAACCGCATCCAGTGCATCAGTACTCTGGCCGACCGCCGCGTGCCAATGCGGGGAGCGAAGCGGGCATAAATCCTGAATGCGTCGCCCCATAAGCCGAGCCGCGCCAGTTCCTCGATGGTGCCGCGGGCCACTTGCTCGAAAAAGTATTCTTTTCCAATGGCTTCGCGCCGTTGGTGTGCGAGGTTGTCGTTTTCTTGGGGCGAGAGCTGCGGCTGGGAATAGGACAAAATTGCTTTTTGGACATACAGCAACTGCTCCCACTTCCGGCCTAACGTCATTCCACCCGTCGAGAAACGATACCGCAGCAGCGGAACATCCAGGTTGGCGAGCCGGTGCTTGCGGCTCAGCCGTAGCCAGAGGTCGTAGTCCTCGGCGTTCTTGTAAGCCAAGTTATAACCCCCGGCGTCGAGCACGGCTTCCTTACGGAAGATCACGGATGCGTGATAGAAGCAATTCGAAGACGGCAGAACGCTCAGGATCTCGTCATGCTGCACGGGCACACGCACCAGCCGGTCATCCTGCCTTCGTTTCGCCATGTGATACACATGACTCCCGGCAAGGGCCACGCCGGCATGCTCCCGCATGTACGCCAGTTGCAACTCGATGCGGTGCGGCAGGCTTTCATCGTCCTGATCCATCCTCACGATCAGATCCGCTTGCGCGCGCCGCAGGCCCTCATTCAGCGTGGACGCCAGGCCCAGGTTCGTATCGTGAAAGATCGCCGTAACGCGCGCGTCCCTGCGCGTGTATGCCTTTATGATTTCAGGCGAGCGATCTGTGGACTTGTCGTCGATAATGAGAAGCTCGAAATCCGGTTCACTTTGGGCGAGGATCGAGTCGATGGCCTGCGCCAGCGTGCCCGCGCCGTTGAATACAGGGAGCAGGACCGTACACTTCATGGGGCGTCGCGGGTTTCCTGAATCAGCCGGGCGATGCCCGCCTGCAAGTCAATCGTGGGCGCCCAGTTCAGTTCGCGCTTCGCTTTGGAGATGTCCAGCACCACCCACTCGGGCAGGCCGGCGGCATCTTCCCGCGGGGAAGCCGTTTCACCCGGAAGCTGCACGCCTAGACATTCCGCAACCACGGCCAGGACGTCCCGCACGGAATGGCCGACGCCGCTGCCGGCGTTATAAACCTCGAATGCCTCGCGCGGCCGCAGCACCAGTTGGCATATTCTGGCGACGTCGTCCAGATGGATATAGTCGCGAACATTGTTCGGATTCCCGAAGATTCTCAAAGGCCGGTTATGCAGCAAGTCATTCACCGCCACGCCGATCAAGCCTTGCAGGCGCTGGCTGGGAAGCAGCGTCCCATAAGCATTACCCACTCGCAGCACCGTGGCTGTAAGAATCCCTCTCGACGCGGCGAAACGCAGGTAATGTTCGGCGGCCAGCTTTTGAACTCCATAGGACGACATTGGCCGGCAGCCGTCATCCTCACGGAACGGCACGCGGTCCGCGCTGGGTCCATAGATGGCCCCGCCGCTGCTGAAGTAGATCAGATGCGGGCGGCTTCCGGTGTCCTTGAGAGCTTGAATCAGCGTCAATAGCGGGATCAGGTTGAGCGCTGCGTCGCTGGGAAGATTCAAATCCGATGTAATGGGCGTGTTGGTGTGAGCGAGATAAATAATGGTCTGGAGCCCGCCCGCAAAAGCAACGCAGTCATGCAACGAGGAGAGGTTTCCGTACATGATTTCGGCGTCGCGCAGGCTGCCCGCGTCGGCGGATGAAAGGCTGCGAACCATGGCGCGCATGGGCTCCCGCGTTGGTTGCGCGAAATAGCGAATCAGGTGGGATCCAATCATCCCCTTTCCGCCCGTGAACCCGATGCTCATCGGCGCGCTTCCAGGCCGCGAAGCAACTGGGCGTACATGCCGGCGCCGGCGCTCAATGAAAAGTGCGTCTCGGCCCATTGCCGCGCGAACTGCCGCATTTGGTGGTGGAGCGCGCGGTCGCCACTGAGCTTCAGGATCGCTCGCACGAATCCAGCCCTGTCATCTGCATCCACCAGCAGCCCAGTGCGGCCCTCCGAGATCATTTCCGGCAGTCCGCCCACGCGGCTGGCGATCACCGGCACACCCAGCGCCTGCGCCTCCATAACGGAGTTCGGGCGGCCATCCAGTCGTGAACAGACCACCAGCACGTCGCAGGAGAGCAGAAACTCCGCGGCGCCTACAAAGCCCAGAAAACGCACGTTCGGAAGACCCTGAATGCTCTGGCGTATTTTATCCGCCAGCGGCCCTCCCCCCGCGATGCGAAATTCGATGTCGCCGCGGTCGCGGAGCTGGGAGGCGATTTCGACGAACACATCCGGGCCTTTTTCCTCAGAGAGCCTGCCGAAGAATCCCACTGTGAACTTTCGCGCAGCTCCCCGGCTCTCCACTCCAGGTTGAAACTGCTCCAGTTCGATGCCGTTGGGAATCACGGTGATTTTCTCGGCGGACCACCCGCTGCCGCGCAACCACTGCTCCATTCCGCTATGCTCCGCCACCACATGGTCGATGAAACAATTGTATTTTAGAAAGCTTGCGGCATGTCCCACCGGATTGAAAAGAAGGTCCAGCACGCGCAACTCCGGGAAACGCGCCTTCAAGCGCGGCAACTGGTGGTACATATAAGTGGATCCTACTTGCCACAGGACTCGGATCCCCCGGCTCTCCATCAGATAGTCGATAAAATCCGGCCAGCGCGATTCATTCAAGAATTGCGGCAGTTGAAAGATCTCGCTGGTGCTTTTTTCGAACCAAGTGGTGCTGTCGCCGTGCTCGGGACCCGCGGGAACCGTGGTTACCACCACAAACCGTAGTCCCATTCGCGACAGCCGCGCGCAGATCCGGCTGAGACTGGCTTCCGCGCCGCCGATAGTCAAGAACGGCATGGCCAGCAGGATGGACGGCTCAGCCGAGGCTGGCGGATGCGGAGGAAGTAAGTTGTGGTACCCGGCAGGCCGCCTTCGCCTGGCAAACGCGCCGGTATGCGCGGCGCCGGCTCTGCTCCAAAGTTCTTTCCGCCAGGTCCCAGTGGCGGCTTCGCCTTCCGTCTCCAGCGCAAACAGGGCCTTCTCGAGATAAGTTGGCTCCATCCGGTCTTCAGCGCTCAACCTGCAAATCCATTTGCCACGCGCGCTGCGAGCGGCCAAGTACACGGCTTCCGGCGGATTGTAGACGGTCTGCCGGACCACTTCTGCCTGCGAAACCTGGGCCAGAATGGCGGTGGTCACGGGATCGCTGGAAGCATCGTCCACAATGATCACTTGTACTCTCGAAAATGTCTGGCGCAGAATCGATTCCAGCGCCGCTACCGCGTGCTCCCCTTGGTTGTAACAATAGATGAGCACGGTCGCCAACGGCGCATGGCTGGGCCAGACCGGCTCTGGCGGGCGCTTCCGCAGACGCAGCGCGAGGAAGCGCGGTATTCTCCAGACGACGGTGCGCCGCAGCGTGATCCATCCGGTATCCGCCTGCGCCTCCAGCCGGACCGCGTTCGCCCCGAAGCTGAGGGGGATGTGGAAGTGAAACCCGCAGCGCACGGGCAACCGGCCGGGACAGTCGGTTCTTACCAGTTCTTCGTCCAGGCGCGCTCCCCGAAACGTCGTATGTCGAAGCCGCAGCGGAGGGGCCTCGCCATCGCCGGGCAAGCAACACCAGCCGCGGAGTTCCAGATTTGGATCCGCTGTTACGCGAGGCGGCGGTTCGTCAATGCCGTGCTGGAATTCGCCGCGCATAATTCCGCTACCGTGCTGCCGCTTTCTCGCGCCGGAAAATAACGATTCCCAGGTGGGATGGAAACGGTACTCGGACGAACGCTGGATCGGCGGCCGCCCGATTAAGAACCGGCGCCGAAACCCGATTCAAGAAATCGGGGGCAGGCTGCCGGTCCGCTTCCACGCTGGCGAAGTACAGCGTCCGGATCTGCTGCATGCGATCCCAGGCTTTTCCGGCGTCCATCTCCGCATAACCGAGGGAGGTAAAGTAATTGCGGCGGCCCGTGGAAAGCCGGCCCTGGGCGGCATAAAAGGACAGCGAATTCGCGTTGAGCCATGGGAATTCGACGCCGACAATGTTGTATCGAAACTCGGTGCCAGGGCCGGAGGTCAGTCGAATCAGCTCCCGCAATTCGCCGGGGACTCCCAGATCCGGCTGATATGGCGTGAGCCAGTACGACACTTCGGGGTTCATGGCCGTGAAACCCAGGGCCTGCGCATGCACGACGGCAAGCTGCACCGCCATCACGCCGGCGGCGACCAGAGCGATGGTGTTGCGAGCGGCGAACACCCACATCAGGCAGATGGCCAGAGCGGGAGCGAGGGGCAATAAATATCGATTCTCCTCGGATACCTGGAAGGCAAACACCACCGTCACCAGAATGATTTCAGCGAGCGCTGCGGCGACCACGAAGTGAGCTGGACGAAGTTTCTTGGCTACACCGGCCTTCCAAACCAGAGCCGCGGCAATCAGAATCAGGAGGCCAAGAGCGATGGGAACCCACGGGGCGAAAAAGCTGGCCTT
>JAYTVY010000639.1:0-6850 GCA_043743755.1 Bryobacterales bacterium
ATCAAAGTCCCGCTACTGGTTCCAAGAGTTGAAGTGTACGGCACCGACAGCGAAGCCAGGAGCGTTCCCGTGGGCGAAGCGGAGGCATCGCAGGGAAGCACCGTGTCGCCGGGATTGGCCGCGGGACATCCACCCAATGGAAGGATGCTGGCGGTCGCCATCGGCGACAACGCCACCAAGCCCAGAACCAACAAAGATAAAATTACCACTTGCCGCGCAGGACCACGCGCAGCCAGATTCTTGAAAAATTGCATCATCGTATTCTTCTCCTCCGAAGTCTTGTAACGCTCTTTTAAGCCTCTCTGGACCCACAGGCGGTACTAAGAGTACTATTCATCAGCCAGTTGCCCTAACGAGCAATCCGCTAGTACAAATGTTCACATCTTTCGAGGCGTGGAGGAACTGGAAAGAGTTCCAGTATGGTACTGAAGTGGGTAAGGGGCGTGCGTGGAAACGAAGCCAACAAAATATACGTAAGTAACACATTTTAATGGGTTAAGTGGCTATCACAAATGGCGATAGCGTCTCTTGAAGCGATAAAGCGTACTATCCGGCAAATGGAAGTCAGGACTAGAGGTTTGGTTCCAAGACGGCCATATGCACACATTGGCTATTGCTGGCCCCCGGCAACCCAATATCCGGGCCGGGTTCGCACTTCGAGACCGGGACGGTTCACCACTACCTTGATCTCGTGGAATCCGCCTTCGCTCAGATTGTTGGGCGTGTAGCTGAGCAGATACTGGCTGTGGAGTTCCTCGCCCAGAGCGATAACGGCCCGCTCCAGCCCTTCCCGCTTGATGAAGGAGTATTGCTTGCCGCCGGTATACCGCGTGAAGATGTCCAGAGCATCGTCGATGAAAATGCTCTTAACACTCCTGAAAATGTCTACAAAGAGGGGAATCGCGTTCCCGTTGTTATATTGCTGGTCCATGGTAGTGGGCGTGGCGGCGCCGCCAGCGGGCATGTGCTGCGCCTCGGGGGGGATGGCCGAGGGGCGCGGGGGTATCGCCTTCGACGTCAGACCCGCCATCACGCTGGAGATATCCAGCGAATAGATCGCTACGTTGGCCAATTGCGCTTCCATGAGCGCCTCGCGGAGCCGCCCCGAGCTGGACTGGTCGCGCTTCTCGCTGATCAGCAGCAGCACCTTGCGGCGGGTATCCGGCCGCTTGCGCAGCATGCGCACGCCGTCGGTCACCGCGTCGATCATGCGGTGATTGGTTGAGCCCGGCGTGATCTTTTTCATGGCGTCGGAAACTCGCGTGCCTTCGTCGGTAAATTCCTGCATCACCCGCACGCGGTGATCGAAGGCCAATACCGCCACCTCGCCGTTCTGTCCGGCCACCAGATCGTCCAGCATCAGCCCGATGGTCTGAATCTTGGGAAGAATTTCCTGAAGATTATTGCTGGCCTGCACGGCCACCAGCAGCGACAGCGGCTGATAGCTCACGTCGGAGGTGATCTTCTGGAGTTTGCCGTTATCGAAGAGTTGAAAATCGTCGATAGCCAGCCCGTTGACGTAGCTTCCATGCTTGTCCAGGATAGTGGTGGGAGCGATTACCACGTTGGTCTGGACGCGGATGATTCCTTCGTCTCTGGGGGCTATCTCAGCCGGCGCGCGCGTTCCAGGCGCGGTTCGCTGCGGGGTTCCCGGGGCGATGGGAGGCTGCGCCGAGCCTAACGAAACGAAGCAGATTGAAAAGCAGATGGAAAACGATAGCACTGCGAAAAGTGCGCGCATAACTTTAGTGTGGCACATGCTCCGTCCGGCCCTCCAGCAAATCGACGATATGCGGCACCAAACCGGCCACCGCATCCAGGGATTCCAGGGCGCCTTTCGGGGACCCTGGCAGCGTGACAATCAGCGTCCTGGCCCGCGTGCCGGCCACGGAGCGGGACAGTGCCGCCATAGGCGTTTTCATCAGGCCTGCGGCCCGCATCAGCTCGCCTAATCCCGGGATTTCCCGTTCTATCACGTCGCGCGCCGCTTCCGGAGTGACGTCGCGCAAGGCGACGCCGGTGCCACCGGTGGTGAGAATGACGCGCACCTCGCCCGTATCGGCCAGTTCACGCAACCGCGCCGCGATCCGCGCGCGCTCATCGGGAATTACTTCGTGCACGCTTACCGTCCAGCCCAGCGCCGCCGCGCGCTCCCACAGCTGGGGGCCGGACCGGTCCTCACGCTCGCCGCGCGAAACCGAATCGCTGATGGTCAGCACCGCCACCCGGATCATGCGCGCCGGTAATCTCCGCTCTTGCCGCCAGTCTTCTCGAGCAGCCACAGATCTTGAATCTCGATGGATTTATCCAGCGCTTTGAGCATGTCGTACACCGTGAGCGCAGCCACGGCCGCTGCCGTGAGCGCTTCCATCTCGACGCCCGTGGGCCCGGTGGTGGATGCGCTGGCCACGATTCTGACGCCGCCGCTCTCCAGGGTCACTTCGACGTCGGCATGCGTCAGCGCCAGCGGATGGCAGAGCGGAATCAGCTCGGAAGTTTTCTTGGCGGCGCCAATGCCGGCGATGCGGGCGATCTCCAGCGGATTACCCTTGGGATTTGCCGCCAGCTTCGCCAGCACATCTTTCTGGATGCGCACGAACGCATGGGCGCGCGCGGTCCGCCGGGTCCCGGCTTTCGATGAGATATCCACCATGCGCGCGCTGCCCGCGCCATCGTAATGCGAAAGCTTTCTCCCGCTCATCGTGGCAGCACCCGTATCATTTCTCCCGCGCTCCAGCTTTCGCGATCGGGCTCAGTCATCAAGAACGCATTGGCTCGGGCCAGCGCCGGAATATCGCCGGAGCCGGACCAGCCCGTGGGCGTGAGCTCGCCGTCTCCGCCGAGCAGCGCGGGCAAGAACCGCGTTAGTCCGGGCTTCTGGCGAAAATCCTTGGTCAGCCGTCCCCAGGCGATGGGCAGCGGCGCCTCCGCTTGGCCTTCCAGCAACTCCTGCGCCGACCTTCCGAACACTTCGTAAGTAACCATGGTGGACGCCGGATTTCCAGGCAGCCCAAAAAAGAGCGTACCCCGCGCGCGCCCGAACACCAGCGGCTGACCCGGCTGGATCAAGACGCGATCGAAGAAGAACTCGGCTCCCAGGTCACCCAGCACGCGCTCCACCAGATCGTACTTCCCGGCCGACACGCCGCCCGAGAGGAGCAGCAGATCGCACTCCAGGCCCCGTTCCACCAGCTCTCGCGTGGATTCATACAGGTCCTTCGCGACCGGCAGCATGCGCGGGCAGCCTCCGGCGCGCTGTACTTGCGCGGCCAGCGAATATGCGTTCGAATTGCGGACTTGAAAATCGGACGGCCGTTTCTCGATCTCCACCACTTCATCGCCGGTGGGCACAATCGCGACCTGTGGCCTTCGGTACACTCTGACGACGGGACGGCCCAGCATCGCCAGCAGTGCAATCTCGGGAAATCCAAGGCGCTTGCCGGGGGCCAGCAGGATCTGCCCGGCGCGGGCTTCCGACGCTCGCGGGTTCACGTTGTCGCCGGCGCGATGACTTCGTTCCGTGGTGATTCGGCCGCCGCCGGCGCTGGTGTGTTCCACCATCACGACAGCATCGGCCCCGCGCGGCATGGGAGCGCCGGTCATGATCTCGACCGCCTCGCCCGAATGCACTTCCATCTCCGCCGGTTCGCCCGCGCGCACTTCACCGATTACGCGCAGTTGGCCCGGAAGATCCGCGGCCCGCACCGCGAACCCGTCGCGCACCGAACGCGCCAGCGGCGGATAATCCCGGTCCGCCGTGACGGATTCAGCCAGCACTCGTCCCGCCGCTTCCAGCAGGGCCGTCTCTTCTATCGCCGGCGTACACCGCGCGCGCTCTAAGACACAAGCCCGCGCCCGCTCAAAAGAAAATGCCTCCACCAACTCATTATGTGGGGCGGGACCCCCGTCCCGCAGCCTGCCCCCCGGCCGGCTCTCGCTCCCGCTCCCGCTCCCACCGGAACAACTCAAAAATCTCTCGCCCATTCCGATCCCGCACCGTCTCCACTACCACTTTCCGATACCCAGCCTTAGCGGCCCCCTCCGCCCACAGTTTGTTCCTCCCCTGAAACTGCTCATTCCCTTCCGTGTGGTCCACCCACAGTGCTTCCAGATCCTCGAACAGCGCCGGATTCACGTCGCCCGCCCATTTCAGGTTCAAGCGCCCCTGGTGCAACGCTTGCAGCGGATTCACAATCCCCCAGTCGGTGACAACCAGCGGCCGGGCTCCCTGGGTCCGCACCCGATCCGACAGGCCAACCATGGCGTCACTCCAGCTTCCGGCCGGGCCGTCGCGCGCCATTTGATAGAAGTACTGGTTGGTCAATAGCAGGTTGCAAGCAACCAGATATACCAGGCCCGCACCCAGCACGCACCGTCCGGCGCGCCTGAAATGCAATGACGCCTCGGTGAACGCTACCGCCAGAAAGAGGTATGCCAGCGGCCATAGCAACACCGTATGGTGAGCGGCCAAGCCCGCGCCTTTCGTGATCGCCATTTGAAGCCAGGCCACCGCGAAAGCCAGCAGTGAGAAAATCAGGGTTCGCCGGGCCGGTGTAAACCACATCAGAGGAAGAAGCAGAATCGCCACTACGGCGGCCGCTTCCAGCCGATTCGTCCCATGCTCACCGGTTGCACGCCGCAACGCGAAGGACGCGGTCTCCACAACTCCGGCCGGAGGGCGCGGCCGCTCGGCCGTATCGTGATTAACCAGATACCCGAACAGGCTGGCCCCGGCCCAAGTTCCGCGCAGCATTCCCCACTTGCCGCCCAGCTCCTGGAGGCTGAAATTGGAGTTCGACCGCGCCGTGGCCATATTCGAATTCAGATTGTAGAGGATCAGCGGTCCGGCGCCCAGGCAGAACGCCGCCCCCGCCACCGCGGCATTGCGCCACGTTAGCCGTTTCCAAAGTTCCCGGTGAAATACGAGGCCGCCGGCTACCGCCACGCCTCCCAAGGTCCAGGCAAACAGGGCTTTGTCCCACATCCCCAGGCCGAAGCAAAACGCCCCCAGAGCCAGCGCGCCCCAGTTGCCCGAGCGGTGGAATTGCACCATCGCCACCAATCCGGCCACCAGCAGAAAGTGCTGCAAGGCTACGGGACCCCAGTCAAAGCTGGTGGTCAACACGAACAGCGTATCGGTGGCCAGCAGCAGCGCACCAATCCACGCAGCTCGTTGTCCATGTGACACTTGCAGAAGACGCCAAAACGAAGCCACCGTCAGGGCCCCCAGCATTAACGCCGGAAATCTCAGGCTGGCCCAGCCGGGCGCCCATAAAGCGAAGATGGCCGAGTACATCCATGTTTTTAGCGTCCCCAGGTAGGTCAACTGCATCAAAGGCAGAGAACAGCCCAGGACCGTAATGCGGTACACGCCGGCGTCCGCCCGGTAGAGCGGCTCGGCGAAAAGAACCTCGTCGTTCTGTATGCCAGGGTACGGAAGAAAAACACTGGCAGTCGCACAAAACAAGAGAGTTATGGCGAGCGGCGGCCACCATCTGACAAGCCGGGTTTTCGGCTTGCCGGTGGGGCTCATCTCCGGAGCATCCACGCAGTTCGGCCGGCAACGGCGAATGCGTTGGGATTATCTACCGTGCGCACAGTAAATGAGTATACGACAGGGGCACGGTCACAAGCCGACCGCAACTTTCGGAAAACATCCGATATAAACATTTGTTGCGTAGAAGTCGATATGGATCAGATGTTAGGCCTCGGAGTCAGGGGGCCTGAAAGGGTCCGGCAGGGACGATTTCTTGATGGCACTTGAATTGCTTACCCGGTGTGGTATGATTTCTGGAGCACGACTTCGATCCTCTCGGCAAGGACAAGCCTCGCCGGGGATAATCTTCGGGTTTCATTACAGTTTAGCAATCATAGCTGACCGGCTGAACCTTTCTGAAGGATCGTGCGTCTAAACGTCTTGATAGTGGAGAGAACGAAAGATAAGGAGAGTTAACCCTATGACGAAGACCGAGTTAAACAAATATAAAGAAGTCCTGGAAACCAAACAGGCCGAATTGGCGAAGGTGTTGCGGAACCGCGAGGGGATCACCATCGAGAAAAGTCCGGATGCCTTGGATGAAGTCCAGAACGCCGCCGAGCGCGAGCTGGCCATCCGCAACTTGGACCGTGAGTCCAACCTGCTCCGCGCTGTCCGCGCGGCGCTGCACCGCATGAGCGACGGCACGTTCGGTACCTGTCTGCATTGTGAAGAGGACATTAGCTCCAAGCGGCTCAACGCCGTACCGTGGGCAGCCTATTGCATCGGGTGCCAGGAAATCGCCGACCGCAACCGCGAAGAGAACAACGAAACCTTCGACGATCTGCTGGTCCACGCCGCTTAAAGAACGCCAGGTCTTCGCAAACAGGGCTTGTACAGG
Source organism: Bryobacterales bacterium (assembly GCA_043743755.1). Taxonomy (GTDB): domain Bacteria; phylum Acidobacteriota; class Terriglobia; order Bryobacterales; family Bryobacteraceae; genus JALYHQ01. The sequence goes on from JAYTVY010000639.1 coordinate 6,378, forward strand.
GGCGCGAGTTCCGCAAGGCTCGCGCCCTTGGTGCGTTCAAGGACGGATTCCAATGGCCGAAACCATCCGTCCCGCTTGTTCCCGGTCTCTGCGGTAGGAATGGAACTGCTGCGAGTTGCAGCATGTACATAGTCCCGTAAGGACAATTTGGCCTTCAGGGACGCATGCCTGGACGAGCTGGCGACGATTTGTCTCCGGCAAGTCGATCCGTGTCCGCCCGCTAAGCCCGAACTGGACGGCTACTTCGGGCCCAACTTCAAAGCAGCACGGCCCAATTCCGGGCCCGATCGCGATCTGGAGGTCCTCCGGCCGCGTCCCGAAGCGCTCACCCATTGCCTGCACGGCTTTGGGCCCGATTTCCAAAGCGGTACCTCGCCAGCCTGCGTGAACGGCGGACACGGCTTGATGTCGAATATCCGACATCAGGACCGGCAAGCAGTCGGCGGTTCGAATGGCCAGCAGGACTCCCGGTG
>JAYTVY010000640.1:0-5257 GCA_043743755.1 Bryobacterales bacterium
GTTCACCGGCGGCACGCTGAACATCGCCGATAATTGCCTCGACCGTCACAAAGGTTCCGGCCGCATCGCGATTCTCTGGGAAAGCGAAGAGGAAGGACCGCGCGAGGTTACCTTCGTCCAGCTTTACGATCAAACCTGCCGCCTGGCAAACGCGCTCCGAGCCATGGGATTGCGCGAGGGCGATCGCGTCGCCCTGTGCATGCCCATGGTTCCCGAGATCGTGAGCATCCTCTATGCATGCTTCAAACTGGGACTCGTCGTGGTGCCCATTTTCTCCGGTTTCGGCGCGGGCGCAATCGCGACGCGCCTGGAGAATTCCGGCGCACGCGTGGTCTTCACCGCCGATCACCTGGTCCGCCGAGGCAAGCCGATCCCGCTGAAGATCAAAGTGGAGCAGGCGATGGAGAAGGCGCCCGGCGTCGAACGAATTATCTCGCTGGAGGAATGGCCCGCATTGCTGCGCGACCAATCCGGCGAATGTCCTTCGCTGCCGCTTCCCTCCGAAGCGCGGGCGTTCATTCTGTATACTTCCGGAACCACCGGCAAGCCGAAAGGCGCGGTTCACACGCATGCCGGCGCGCTGGCGCAAATGGCCAAGGAAATCTATCTCGCCTTCGACCATCAGCCCGCAGACCGATTCTTCTGGCTGTCCGACATCGGCTGGATGATGGGCCCCTGGACCATCCTCGGCAACCACAATTTCGGCGGTACTATCTTCCTCTACGATGGCGCTCCCGATTATCCGGGCCCCGAACGCTTGTGGCAAATGATCGAGCGCCACGGCATCACCACTTTCGGTATCTCGCCCACCGCAATCCGCCTGCTCATGCGAGGCGATTCGGCCACGCGCCACGCCATGCCGTCGCTGCGCCTGCTGGGATCGACAGGCGAGCCGTGGGACGAAACTTCGTACGCCTGGTTCTTCGAGCACGCCGGCAAGCGCCGCTGCCCCATCATCAACATCTCCGGCGGTACCGAGATCGTCGGCTGCTTCCTGTTTCCGCTGCCCATCCAGCCATTGAAGTCATGCACGCTGGGCGGTCCCGCGCCAGGCATGGCCACCGAATGCGTGGATGAAACCGGCCACCCCGTTCGCGGAAAGACCGGCTATCTGGTCTGCACCAAACCCGCCCCATCCATGACCCGCGGCGTGTGGGGCGACCCAGAGCGCTACCTCGAAACCTACTGGCGGCACTTCCCCGGCATGTGGTTCCACGGTGATTGGGCCAGCGTGGATGAAGACGGCTGCTGGTTCCTCCACGGACGCGCGGACGAATCCATGAACGTGGCCGGCCGCAAAGTAGGCCCCGCCGAAGTAGAAGACGCCCTGCTGGAACATCCCTCGGTTTCGGAAGCAGCAGTCATCGGCGTGCCCGACGACTTGAAAGGCGAGTCCATCGTCGCCTTCGTCGTACTCAAAAAGGACGCCCCCTTCGACGCGGATGCCCTGTCCAAGCAGGTAGCCGTTTCACTTGGCCCAGCCTTCCGCCCCAAATCAATTCACTCCATCCCCGCCCTTCCCAAAACCCAAAGCGGCAAAATAGTCCGCCGCCTCATCCGCCAGCAATACTTAGGCGAGGCCTTGGGCGACACCTCCACCGTGGAAAACCCGACATCATTAGAAGCATTCCTGCACGAGCGATAGAACGCTTGCGATATCCTAGTCCGCATGATGCGCCCTACCGCGGCCTGGACCCTCTGCGCCGTCCTGCTCAGCTCTACTTTACTGGCGCAGGACCACAAATTCTACAACACCGCCAAACAAAAGCTGGCTGCGGGCAAGCCCATCACGGGCGTAACCGTCTCCTCGCCCGATCCCAACATTTACTGCGCCCTCGCCAATGCGGGATACGACTACGTGTGGATCGAAATGCAGCACAGCCCGCTGACCTACGCCGACGTGGCGCGCATGATCTGGGCCTGCCGCGGCGCTCAGGCGGTCCCTTTCATCCGCGTCCCCGACGCCACTGAAAGCGACATCCAGAAAGCCACCGACATCGGCGCGCTCGGAATCATCGTTCCCACGGTGGACACGGTGGAGAAGGCGGAAGCCGCCGTCAAGTGGTCAAAGTATCCGCCGCAAGGCCGCCGCAGCCAGGGCCAGGGCCAATACGGCGCGCTGTACGGCAGCGATTATCGCCAGACCATCAACGAAAACATGCTGGTGGCGATCATGATCGAGACTCCCATCGGCGTCGATAACGCCGAGAAGATCGCGTCCGTGCCGGGCATCGACGTCATCTTCGCGGCTAGCACCGACCTTGGCAATTTCTCCGGCCTCAAACAAGGCGACCCCGGTTACGAAACGATGGTCAAGCGCATCCACGACGTAACGCTGCGGCACAAGATCGCCCTGGGAGGTCCGCAGGCATGGAAGGGACGCCCTGGCTTCACCTTCTTCCAGGCCCCCAGCGAAGTCCAAATCCTGCGCCTCGGCGCGCAGGTTAACCTCGGCATGACACAACCCGGCGTCGCTCCGATCGAAGGCGTCGAGAAGAAATAGCTTCGACCTGCTTAACTGACTTCCTGCACCTTAACCGTCACCCCGTCCGGAAGAATCGAGACTTCGCCATAATGCACGCCGGTCTGCTCCTCATACTCGACGTCGATGGTGGTTACCACGTCGGGCTCAATGCCGGTGGGCGCAGTCACCACTTTATCGAGCAACAGAATCGCCGGATTGATGCCCTGCGGAACGTGGTGCTTCAACGTGACGCAGTAGCCTGGTGTGCGAAAAGTGCACTTTCCCCGGACCCTCAAGCGCGGAGGCCGGGGCGGCATGAAATCATGAATCGCAGTCCAATCCGTGCATTTTCCTGAATCTTTCGCCATTGGAATGGTACCTCTCAAGATAGTGATCCATGGCGAGGAAGCGTTTCAATCCCAGCCCGACTGTACAGGTTCAAGCCCGGCCCGCCGATATAGGTACTCAAATGAAGGTATTCACGGACGAACTACACCTGAGCGAAGAATCACTGGGACTGCTGGTGCTGGGCGACCTCTCTCCCGCCAACCGCAAGTGCGTGGTGGCCCACCTCTCCGAGTGCGGCCCCTGCGTCTGCCGGCTTAGCGAAGCGGAGGAATTTATCGCCATGTTCAAGCAGCTGGCACGCCGCGATTCCTCCCGCGGGGTGGTTTCGGGCCGGATGGTTGAATACGCGCCGCCGGGTCAAGTGGCTGCGCTTTAGTAGCTTCGCCGCGACTCTTACTTCTTTGCAGGCGCAGCTTCCGGCTTCGGCGCTTCCGGCAGAATGAACGTGGTTTCGCCCGGGCGCAGCAGCTTGAGATTCTTGCGAATCTCCATCTCCTGCTCGGCCGGACTGTCCTGCAACTTGTGGATACGTTCCTTCTTGTAATCGTTCTCGCGCTGCAGCGTGGCGTTCTGTTCCTCGAGCGAGTGGATGTCCCGCCACTTGTCGAGCAGCGCGGGAATCCCTTGCGGACCCCGCAACGCTACAAATCCGTATACTCCGATGATGACGAAGCCCGCCGCAAAGAGCAGGCGTCGGATAGATACATTCATAACAAACCGCTTACATTGTTTATATCGCGGTTTGGTCGAAAGGTCCAGTGGCAGGAGGCCAATGACGAATAAAATTTTGGTGATGAGTACGTGCGGAACGGCTGAAGAGGCGGAAAAGATCGCTCGGGACCTGGTGAGTCAGCGCCTGGCGGCGTGCGTCAACGTGGTGGGCGGAGTTCGCAGCTTACAGATGGGAAGGCGCCCAACAAGACTCGCAGGAGACGCTACTGATGATTAAGTCAACTCGAGAACTTTACCCCCGCCTGGAGGCTGAGCTGACACGACTGCATAGTTACGATGTCCCGGAGATCGTAGCGCTCCCCGTGGTCGATGGCGCGGAGCGCTACTTGGCTTGGATCGATGCCGAACTTTCGGGCTAGCAGTGGTTCATCGCGAACCAAACGAAGACCAGAACTCCAGGTACACCCAACATCCATGCAAACATGTATTTCATGACTTTGCTCCTCCGCCTATTGCTATGCAATCGGTTTGCCAACCGGTTTTCAGCGTTTTTATTGAGGAAAAGCGCAATTTTGGGGAATTCACCGCGCAACTTCTACAAACTTCGCACGCCCATGCCGGTGATGTCGTCCACCCGCATGGCTTCTTTTACCACGAACGGCTCCCCATAGCGCACGCCGATTAGATTCCCGTAGAAACGCGCGACGGCGCCCAGCCGCTCGCGGATCTCGGTCTGCTTCGGGAACAGATCGGGCCCCTCGCCCGCCTCGCCATACTGCGAATCGTAGGCGAACAGCGCGGACATGCGGCACTCGAAATGGGCCGAGATGTCCACCACGAATGACGGCGTCACGTTAGCGTACACCGACGCGTACAGGATCTTGTGCGGACGGTGGGGCTCCGTGGAATCGTCGAGCTTCTTCAGCCCGGCAAGGAAACAGGCCTCGTAGCCGATCTCTGAACAGCGGTAGTGGTCGGGATGGCGGCCCTGCCAATAAGGCAGAATCACCACGCGCGGGCGCAAACGGCGGATCTCGGCCGCCAGCGTCATGCGCACTGAGATGGTGTTCTCCAGCCGCGCGTCGGGCAGGCGGAGATTGCCGCGCCAGGCGAGTTGCATGCGGCAGGCCGCGGCGTTAGACTCCTCAATCCGCAAATCGGGGGTGCCGCGCGTGCCCATGTCGCCGGCCGTAAGATCCAGCGCGCCGGTGCGATAGCCGGTCTCGGCCATGCGGATCAGCGTTCCGCCGCAGGTCTGCTCGATGTCGTCGGGATGCGCGGCGATGGCCAGAATATCCAGCGGGCGCGTCACGCCGAGCGAAGGCGAAGCGACTTCTTCAAACATGTCAGGACCAGTTCCTCTGGAAGCGCTGGCGCGCGGGGAGAATCAGCACCAAGGCCATGCCCGCGATGAAGCCGCCCACGTGCGCGAACCATGCGACATCGCCTTGCGACACCTGCGAATCGCCGATGGATCCCAGGCCGGTGACAAACTGCAGCGCGAACCAGTACAGCAGCAGGATGGCGGCCGGAATATCCAGCGTGGTGAAGAACACGAAGATGAACACCAGGGTCACGATGCGGGCACGGGGAAACTTCACCAGGTACGCGCCCATCACGCCCGCGATGGCGCCGCTGGCGCCCACCGTCGGCACCGGTGAATAGTAATTCAAAAGCAGGTGCGCGATGCCCGCGGCCACTCCGCACGCCAGGTAGAAGAACAGGAAGCGCCCATGTCCCAGCAGGTCCTCGATGGCCTTGCCGAATACCCAC
>JAYTVY010000641.1:0-7939 GCA_043743755.1 Bryobacterales bacterium
ATTGATCGTGAGATCGCCGTGGGTCTGGAGGACGTCAGGAAAGGCCGCGTTTGCGGTCCCTTCAGCGCCCCGGAGGCAACCCGCTTCCTAAAGGCCGAGATCAAAGCCCGTGCCAGGAGAGCAAAGCAGACGCGGTGAAGGTGGCTTTTTCCGAACGGCCCTCGCATCCCTCGCCGCCGTCCAGCCTGCGGTGCAAAAGGCACTCATCAAGCAGATCAATTTCCTGGCCCACAACCTGCAGCATCCCTCGCTGCGTGCCAAGAAGTACGATGAGGCTGAAGATGTTTGGCAAGCACGCGTTAATGATGACTGGCGCTTCTACTTTACGATCGCCGGCGACACATACACCATCACCAATATCACCGCTCATCCAAAGTAGCGCTTTAACTCTGGTCGAACAATCCGATCTGCTCCTTCGCCACCTCTTTCACCTTCCGCCGCACCTTCAGCGGACTGCCCACTACCCCTAGCACCAGAATCTCCGCTAGCGCCGCACGAGGTACGAACACACGCTGGTTCTGGAAGCCCGGATCAGGGGGGATAAAGCTGAAGCCATACGGATCGAGCTGTAAAAGATTGTTAGCTAACAGACCGTCCATGGAGTCGCCGTCGCGGAGGCGCATCCGGATCCACAATCCCGCCATCTTGGGCCGGCTGGTAAAGCTGCGCATTTCGCGTCGGGGTTCGCCCTGTTCGAAATCTCGAACAAAACAAACGAGTTTGATCTCTTCGTAAGGCACCACGGCTACCGTTCCGGTAACGCTTAGAAGCTCCATTCCGCCTGCCAGCAGCCAAGTCTGCGGGTGGACAAACCCCGTCAAGGCCTCCCGGTCAAACCGCGAAACCAGTACCTTCTTGCTGGTGGATGCCGCCAAACGCCTCCCCCCGACTACAGTTTTCTTCCAAACAATTTTGCGAGTATTGTATCATTGGCACGATGCACCTTGCGTCCCTCTCTGGCCGGATGGAGTCCTTCTTGACCCATTGCCGCGTCGAGAAAGGCCTTGCTTCCAACACGGTGGAGGCCTATGAGAGAGATTTGACCCGGTTTGCGGACTTCGTAGGCGCCGAGCCTTCGATAGACGGAAACCGCATGCGCGAGTACGTGGATTCCCTCTATGACGCCGGATTGGCCAGCCGGTCCATCGCCCGTCATATCACGACGATACGGAATTTTTATCATTTCTTACTCCAAGAAAGCGCCGTGGACGCCGATCCAACGGCGGCGCTGGTTCCTCCAAAGCAATGGCAGAGTCTTCCCAAGTATCTCAATCTTGAGCAGGTTAATCAGTTGATCGCGGCCCCGGATGGCGGCCGTCCAACCGGCTTGCGAGACCGCGCTATGCTGGAGTTCTTGTATGCCACCGGTCTCCGAGTCTCGGAGTTGTGCGGGATCGGCGTATCGGACCTTGAAACCAGCCTGGGCTACGTGCGGGTGACCGGGAAGGGCAACAAACAGCGCATTGTACCCATCGGCAAGACAGCGCTGGCAGCGGTCTCGGCGTATCTGGAAAGCGGCCGGCCCGGATTATTACGGCGGCGATCCAGCTCATATCTTTTCGTAACCGCGCGCGGCGGACCGCTTACCCGCCAAGCTTTCTGGAAGCTGCTGGCCTTGCATGGCAAGAAGGCTGGAATCTTCCGCAAGTTGACCCCCCACATGCTTCGGCACACTTTTGCCACCCATCTGCTCGAAGGCGGCGCGGACTTGCGCAGCCTCCAAGCCATGCTGGGGCACGCCGATATTTCGACGACGCAGATCTATACGCATGTGGTCCGGTCCCGGCTGAGGAAGACGGTAGATGATCACCACCCCAGGGCGTGACAAGTGAAATTTGACGGTTTCAAACGCGGGATCCGGAGAGCGACTCCATGAGCGACTACATGTTCATGCTAGACAGCCACCTCAGCTCGGAACAGAGCCGGGTGGTGGCCGACGTCCAGGCCGTGGCGGTTCACGCCAACGTAAACGTATTCCTGACCGGCGGCGCAATGCGCGATATGCTCGGCGGTTTCCCGATCCGTGAGCTCGATTTCACGGTGGAGGGCCCCGCTGTGAAGTTGTCCAAGACGCTGGTCCAGAAGTCCCGCGCGCAACTTTTGCGCGTGGATGAGGAGCGCAAGCTGGTGTTGCTGCAGTTCCCCAGCGGAGTGCACGCCTCGCTGGTCATGGCGCGCCTGGAAAAATACGCCAAGCCCGGCGCGAAGCCGCAAGTGCAGCCGGCCACCATCCATGAAGATCTGCGCGGCCGCGATTTCACCATTAACTCCATCGCTCTCTCGCTGAACCCGGCTTCTCGAGGGCTGCTGCTCGATCCCAACAACGGAGTGGGCGATCTGGAGCACAAGGAGCTGCGGGCCGTCACCAACTACACGCTGTATGACGACCCGGTGCGTCTGCTGCGGCTGCTTCGCTTCCAGGTGAAGCTCGGCTTCACCATTGGCGACCGCACGCGCATGCAGTATGACAATGCCCGCGAAGCGCAGCTGGAAACACGAATTTCCCCACAGGGCCTGCTAGACGAGCTGCACCACATCGCCAATGAGCCGCGCTGCGCCGAAGTGATCCAGTTGCTGGATCAGGAAAAGCTGCTGCAGCTCTATTCGCCCGCGCTTACAGGCGCCAAGGTGAATCTCGCGGGTCTGCAGAAGCTTCAAAAGGCCATGCAGATGATCCCCTTCGGCGCGGACGTGAAAATGGAGAGCCTGGGACTGTTCCTGGGCGTGCTGACGGAAAAGTTGACGGCCAAGGAGAAGGCGGCGCTGATCAAGTCGACCGGCATGGGACGTGGCGAAGCCGGGAGATGGCAGCAACTGGATGCGCGCGCCAAGAAGCTGGAGCGCGATCTCAAGTCCGCCAAACTGCAGCGCCCGTCGCACATCTATCACGCGCTCTCAAAGGCCGCAGGCGATCAGATGCTCCACTTGCTGCTGCGTTCCCAGCAGCGCATCGTGCAAGATCGCATCAAGAACTATCTACAGAAGTATCTGCCCGCGGCTCTGGAGGTAACCGAGCGCGATGTCCTCGCTACGGGTGTGCAGGCCGGCACGCCCAAGTACCAGCGTGTGCGCGAGGAGCTGATCTCCACGCGTCTCGACGCCCGCCCCAAGAAGGTCCCGCCGCCGACGGAAGCGCCCGCCCCCACTCTGGGAGCTCCGCCCGTGTTGGCTCGCAAGTAAGCCGGCGGCTAAGCGCGGCGGATGAATACGCCGTTAGTGCCCGCCGAGACCAAGCAGCACGCTGCCGCCCACGATCAGGCCCAGGCCGGCGAACTTCGCCTTCGTCAGCGGCTCATCGAAAAACAGCTTCGCCCAAAACAGGGCCCAGACGTAGCCCAGCGACACCAGCGGGAACAGCACCGTTAGCTCGCCGTGTTTCACTCCCAGGACGTAGAAGACGCTCGAAAGAAGATACGCGCCCACGCCGGCAGCCAGCTTCCAGTTGGTCAGCAGACTACGCAAGTTGCGCTTAAGAGCATTCGCGCCGAGCTTGAGAAATACGGCGCCGAAGGATCCGATTACCGACCCGAACACGATCAGCAGCATGGAAGACACCGGCGTGTTCAACGTCTGCCTCCACGCCCCAGGATCGCAACGCCCGCCACAATCACCACGAGTCCTGTGATCTTCAAAGCGTTCATCGATTCGTGGAAGTAGTACACCGAGAGGATCGACACCCATACGTAAGTGAGCGCGATGATGGGATAAAGCAGCGAGAGCTCGCCCTCACGCAGCGCCAGCACAAACAGCACCGCGTTGACGCCGTAGAGGCAGTATCCGGCGAACAGCGGAAGATTGGTAAACATCCCAATCACGGCGCCCGTAAATCCGGGTTGCGTGAGATGCCCGGCGCCCTGCTTGATCAGGATCTGCGCCGCCGCTCCAACGATGGTGCAGATGAAAACCAGCAACAGGGAAGTTCGCCGCTTTTTGGGGTCCGCCGCAGTGACCTGCGCGGGAATGGTTACGGTGCTCAATGCCCAATGATAGCAGCGACGCGCGTGCAAGATCACGCGCCACTGTAAAATACAAATATGCACCGCACAGCCGCCGGCCCTGTGTCTCCGGTGGACCGGTTCTTCGAATTTTCCCTGCTCGGGCTGCTGGCCAGCGGGTATTTCGCGGTAGTCTCGTCCGGCTATCTGGACACGCCCACCATTGCTCTCACCGCGGCCGCGCTCATCGTGCGGGCGCTGCTGGCGTCCGGACTGCTGCGGTGGACTTTTCCCGACTGGCTGGTGGCCGCCGCCACGCTCGCTTACTTCGGGTTTTATCCGCTCGACTATCTCTATTTTTCAGGGGCCTTCATTCCAGCCACGGTGCATCTGGTTTTCTTTGTGGCCACGGTAAAGCTACTGACCGCGCGCACCAATCGCGATTATTTCTTTCTGGCCGTGATCGCCTTGCTCGAGTTGCTGGCGGCTTGCGTGCTCTCATACAACTTCAGCTTCTTCTTCTTCCTCGCGCTGTTCCTGGTGCTCAGCGTGGCCACCTTCACAAGCGCGGAAATCCGGCGTTCGGGACAGACCCGGAAACCGTTGACTCGATCCGTGCATGGCCGCATCGGGTGGCGGCTTACGGCTGTGGTGGTCTTCGTCTCATTTGGAATCCTGGCGCTTACCTGGGGACTCTTCTTCCTGCTCCCCCGGACTGCTCGCGCGGCTTTTCAGCACTTGATCTCGCACCGGATTCACGTCGCCGGTTTTTCATCCCACGTTTCGCTGGACCAAACCGGAGAACTGCGGCAAGAAAATACTCCCGTGATGCACGTGCGCGTCGACGAGGGATCGTATCTGCCGATGAACGTGAAGTGGCGCGGCGCCGCGCTCAGTGAATTCGACGGCAAGCGCTGGTCAAATCCGCGCACCGTGGGCGTTCCATTGAAGCCGGAATCGAGCGGCGCGGTAACGCTGGATGCTCGCCCGGCCGTTCGCGGCGGCCATCACATCTCCTACGAAGTGCGCGTTAACGATCTGGGCGCCGATGCACTGTTCTTCGCCGGCATCCCCGAATATCTGCGGATCGATCCCGGCTTCACGGTGCTTCGGTATCCGTCGGGCTACCGCGTGCGGCCTGGCGACGCAGACGCCGTTTCGTACCAGGTATACAGCTATTTCACTGAGAACACCTCCAACAGCGAGCCGCTGACCACCGAGATGCGCGAAATCTGCCTGCGGCTTCCGACGCTCGATCCGCGTATCCGAGCACTGGCTCAGCGCGCGGCCGCGGGCGAGACGACCTTCGAGGGTCAGGCTCGCGCCGTGGAAACATGGCTGCGGCAAAATTATTCCTATACCCTGGAACTGCCCCAGACCGAACAGCCCGATCCTCTGGCGCAGTTTCTGTTCGAGCGCCGCCGCGGCCATTGCGAGTACTTCGCCAGCGCCATGGCGGTGATGTTGCGGACTCTGGGTGTGCCCACGCGCGTGGCCACCGGCTTTCAAAGCGGCGTGTTCAATCCGGTGAGCGGCTGGCGCGTCATCCGATCGTCGGACGCGCATAGCTGGGTGGAAGCTTGGACCCCCGCGGCCGGCTGGGTGGCTTACGATCCTACCCCGCCGGACGCGCGCCGCGCGGAGGTTTCGATTTGGACGCGCATCGGTTTTTTGTCGGATGCCGCCGACGTATTCTGGCAGGATTGGGTGGTCAACTACAATCTGGACCGCCAAGTCTTGCTGGCCACGCGCATGGGAGAATCGAGCCGCCGCCTGCGCTTCGGATGGATGGATAACACCGCGGCGTGGCTGGCGCGCAGCGAGGCAGGCGCCGTCGACTGGGGCAAGCGCCTGGGGCCGCTATTGATCGCGCTGGCGGCGCTGGCCCTGTTGGCCGCGCGTTTTGGACGCTCAGTGTTGCGCTGGCTGCGAACACACAGACGCGTACGCATGGTGCAACGAGGGGAAGGGCGCGCATCCGACGCCACGCTGCTCTATGAGCGAATGCTGACGATTCTGAAGCGCCGCGGCATCGAGAAACCGGCGTGGCTGACGCCAGTGGAGTTCGCCCGCGTGATGCCGGAGCCCGCCTTGGCTGCCTTGGTGCAAGATCTCACTTCGGCTTACAACGAATGCCGCTTCGGCTCACGCCCTGAAGCCGCGGAACGAATGGTGGAAACCTTACGGCGCTTGGCGTAGGGCATCGATCAGCGCAGCGGAATGTCGATTACCACCTCACCGCCGGAGGCGGCTTTCGCGGGCGCGGACTTGCTGTCCTCGGCCAGCTTGCTTTTCCGCGACATGGACATGTTGCCGGATTGAACCTGATCCATCAAAGCACCGGCTGGCCACCACGTGAGCCGCATGGCCGAGCCCGACTCTACTTCCACCGGCGACGGCGGAATGGTGTACACCGCGTTGGCAGCTACGGCGATTCTCTTTGAACGCGGCTGCCATGCGCCAGAGGAATCACGCAGCGAGACTTCGAGGTAGCCCGCCGCGGCGGTAGTGACTCTGAGCCGGACGCGATCTCCAACCCGCGGGCGTGTGCCGCCAGCCAGCTCGGACTCGCGCCCCTCCAACTCATCGCGCACCAGCGACCACGCCAGCGGCGCCGCGCTCGCGCGCTCGGCTTGCCTGGCCAGCAAAGCGGAGCGGGGCGGGGGAGCGGGGGCCACTCCCGCGCCCGTGGCGGGAGCTTGCTGCTGTTCACGGCGGGACTGCTGTCCCACGTTTTGCTGCTGCGCATTCTCTCCGTCCGACCGCGTATTGCCAGGACTGCCCGAGTTCGCGGCCGTATTCGTCGCGGCGCGGGCCGTGGATTGCGCGGGCGCTTCGGCGGGCTCTCGTGGCGAAGCCTCGTCCTTGGCAACAGCGGCGGCGGGAGGCGGCGCCGGCGTCTGAGCCGCACCGGCGATCTTTCCCGAGACTTTAGGCGCCGCGGGCTTCGCGCTGGGGACTTTTGCGTCCCTCGCCGGAGCAGCGATCGCGGCAGGCGCTTCTTTTTCGAGGGTACGGCGATCGGGGGTACGGCCATCGGCGGTACGGCTATCGGCGATGGTCGCGTTCTTCGCCGTCCCGGTGGGGACGCCCGGTTTCCAGTTGATCAGCGCGACGGTAAGCACTGCGGCGGACAGGGCGCCGACGGAAGGAACCCAGATCCAGGGACGCGTCCACCAACCTCGCTTCCGAGGAGCGGCCGCCACGGCGAGCCGGACCCGTTCGCGCGACACCGGATCGTCAAGCACGTCCTTCAGCGCTTGTTCTTCGGCCAGCGCATCGAACAACTCTTGATCGTCGAGGGCGGCTTCGAACAGGAGGCGGCTTTCTTCGGCGGTGAGGTTGCCGGTGGCATAGCCGCCCAGCAGCTTGCGCGCGTCTTCCCGATTCATCGGCCCTCCTCCCGGCCGCCCATGCGTTCCAGCAATTGCTTGCGGCAGCGTAAATCCCAGGTGTAAACCGTGTTGATGGAAGCGGCTCCCAGAATGCCCTGGATTTCCGGGAACGTCTTGCCCTCCAGCTTCAGCGCGAACAGGCGGCGGCAGCGCTCGCCCAGCTGCGCCAGCGCGGCAATCAAACGCTCGCGGGTTTCGCGGCGCTCGGCATCCACTTCCGGATTCAGGCCGCCATCCGCGATCTGCAATTCATCCACGGGAACTTGAGTGTATTCACCGCGCCGATGGGCCTTTCTGCGCCCGGCCATCATCTTGAAGCGCAGAATCTTCATCGCCAGCGGCAGCAACTCTTCCACCCGATCCACGCCCGGGTACTTCTCATGCAGCAGAATCAGCACTTCCTGCGCGAGATCCTCGGCGGCGTCCCTCTGCATACGAGATGCCGCGAAGGCGACCATCCTTTCGCGCAGCTTGCGAAGCACTTCTTGAGCGGCGCTGCTGTCGAGGCTGCCACGCGGACTCACTACGAACCCATCATACTCTCCCCCATCTCGAGCAGCTTCATTACGGTATTCCAATTTCTTCCGGTGCCCGGCATTTCCAAAGCCT
>JAYTVY010000642.1:0-4524 GCA_043743755.1 Bryobacterales bacterium
ATGACCGCCCGTTTGACAACTTGTGGGAAAACCTACGTAGCAACACGCTGGTGCTTCCGCCCATCATTCCCCTGCCTGCCACGCCCACCGGCTCCACGGATTTTCTGGCCCCCATCGGCTCCGTGCTGTCGACGCTCAATCCCGGCGGCGTGATCTCCAACTTCCCCGACGTAACGGTTGTGGATCCGAACTTGAAGAACGGATACGCCCACAGCTATTTCCTCGGCGTGCAGCAGCGCATCACTGACAACTTGTCGCTGGAAGTGAATTCGCTCGGATCGCTGGGACGCCGGCTGATTGTCACCGACGTGGTGAACCGCGCGTTCTCCATCGCACCCAGATTCTCCGGCGATGCCGGCCGCTTCAATCCAAACCTCCCGGACATCGCGTACCGTTCCGGCCTGGGATCCTCGGATTACAACGCGCTCGCGGTGGTGGCGCGGTATCGCGCCTCTCGCGGCCAGTTGCAGCTTTCCTATACCTGGAGCCACTCCATTGACAACCAGAGCGACGCCTTGATCGGCGATTTCTTCAATTTGAATTTCACTTCCATCCAATCCACCTCCTCCTCCGGCGGCCGCTCTTCGTTCTCGCGCCAGTTCGATCCCCGCGCCGATCGTGGCAATTCGGACTTCGACCAGCGTCACAATCTGGTGGTGTTCTCCTATTGGGATTTGCCCTCGCCGTTCCCGCGCTCTCCGCTTGCCCGCGCGCTGTTCGCGAACTGGACGGTGGCCGAGCTCGCGGCCTTCCGTTCGGGCTTCCCGTACACCGTGGGAGCGCCCAGTTCCGGCGCCATCGCCAACAACCGCGCCGACATCGTGGACCCCGCTCGCACCGTGCTCGCGAATCCCATCCCCGTGCCGGGCGGCGTGCAACTGCTCGATCCCGCCGGCTTCGCCTTGCCTGCTCCCGGTACGCTGGGCAACTCGGGACGCAATGCGTTCATCGGACCCGGATTTTACAACGTGGATCTATCTATTGCCCGCCGCTTCGGTCTGCGCCGTCTGGGTGAAGGCGGACGCTTGAATCTCCGCGCGGATTTCTTCAACGTCCTCAACCACGCCAACCTGAATAATCCAAATGCCGTCTTCGGCAACGCCATCTTCGGCACTTTCGGAATCGCAACCTTCGGCCGGCAAGGAAAGCAATCCGGCTTCCCCTCCGTCTCCCCGCTCAATGAGACCGCCCGCCAGATCCAGCTATCCGTAAAACTCGAGTTTTAACGGCACCATCCTCGCTTTCCATGCTGTACCATGGACCAATGGCTCTCGCGCCGGCGCCGGAATTGGCCGACCTCCCCGAGTCGACAGCCGCCGCCATCACCGGCTTTATTCAAGCCGCTCTCGATCTCTTCGGCGATGACCTGCGCTCCATCGTCCTCTATGGCAGCGCGGCCGAGGGACGCCTGCGCCCCGCTTCCGATGTCAACCTTATCCTGGTTTTCTCCGCGTTTGATCCTGTCAAAGCCGCCGGCATTCGCGGTCCCTACGCCGCCGGCGAAGCCGCTGTCCGTCTTACCGCCATGTTCCTGCTGGAATCTGAACTAGCCCCGGCCTGCGAGCTGTTCGCGCAGAAGTTCTCCGACGTAATCCGCCGCCATCGCGTCCTGCACGGCCCTGACCCGTTCGCCAACACCGCTATCCCGCGCCCCGCCGTGATCATTCGCCTTCGCCAGGTGCTCCTAAATCTCGCGTTGCGCCTCCGCGTAGCCTACGTCAAGCGCGGTTCCGCGCCGGATCGTCTTTCCGCTCTGATCGCCGATTCCACCGGACCTCTGCGTGCCTGCGCCGCCACTCTGAGGGAGCTCGAAGGCCAGCCGCCGCTTCATCCCAAGGAAGCCTTGTCCAGCTTCGCGCTTTCGCTCGGCGAGCCAGGCTGGGAAACCGTCCTCGCGCATCTTTCCGAAACGCGCGAGCGCGCTTCGCTTTCAGCGGAAGACGCGGATGCCACCCTGCTCCGGCTCATCGATCTTTGCGGACGGCTGCGCGCCCGCGCCGAAGCCTTGCGTTGACCCATGCCGCCCTTCAACTTTCCCGGTCCCGAGTTTCTGCTCTTTTATCTTGCCTTCGGTGCGCTTGTCCTGACAGCGCTGTTCATTCTGCGGCGCAACGCTGAAAGCGATCCAATGGGAAAAATCAACCTGTCCGACCCTTGTCTGATCGCCTGCCTGCGCGGCGGCAAGAATGAAATGCTTCGCCTCGTAACCGTCGCGCTCATCGATCGCGGCCTGCTGAAGGTTTCCGATTCCCAGTTGTCCGCTTCCTCGCCACAGGCGTGCCGCAGCGTCCGTCTGGATCTGGAGCGCGATGTACTGGCCTATTTCGCTACCCCGAAATCCGCCTCGTCGATCTTCTCCGAAGCCCGTTTCGACGCCACCGTCGCGCGGTATGAAGCGGAACTGGCGCGCCTGGGACTGCTGCCGGACGCAAATGTGATCGCGGCCCGGCATCGCCGCCTGGGCCTTGCGCTTGTCTTTCTCGGCGGCGTCTCCATCGTCAAAATTTTCGTGGCGCTGACCCAGGGCCGCACCAACATCGAGTTTCTGATCATTCTCACCGTCGCGTTCAGCTGGGCGGCCTGGCGCCTCTCCCGCCCGCGGCTCACCGCGAAAGGCAATGAGCTGCTCCACAGCCTGCGGACACTGTTCGGCAATCTCAAGAACCGCGCCCCCAGCCTGCGCCCGTCGTCCAGTCCCAATGAGCTGGCGCTTCTGGCCGCCGTGTTTGGCATCGGCGCGATCCCGGCATCCGCGTTCCCTTACGTCCGGACGCTGTACCCGCAGGCAGCCGCATCCGCCTCCGGCTCGTGCGGATCGTCCTGTGGATCGTCATGCGGCTCCTCCTGCGGCGGCGGAGGCTGCGGCGGGGGCTGCGGAGGATGCGGTGGGGGCTGATCCATGAATGATCGCGTGGGCCTAGGATGGCGTCCCGAGCTGGCTGCCGGAATTCTTTCGAACCTTGATCACATCGATGTCCTCGAGGTGATCGCCGACGATTATTACGATGCCTCCCGGCGTCGTATACAAGCGCTGAAAATGCTCGCGGCCCAAGTACCGGTGGTCTTCCACGGCATCTCTCTCGGCTTGGCGTCCACCGTTCGCGTGGATTCTCGCCGTCTGGAAAAGATGGCCCGCTTGACGGACCGCGTTCAGCCCGAATCCTGGTCGGAACACCTGGCGTTCGTGCGCGCCGGTGATATCGACATCGGCCATCTCGCCGCTCCTCCACGAACCTCGGCCACCATCGACGGCACCGCTGCGAATCTGGACGCCGCCATGAAACTGATAGGGCGCGCGCCACAAGTTGAGAACATCGCGACCCTGATCGACCCGCCCGCGAGCGATCTGGATGAACCCGCCTGGCTATGCAAAACGCTGGATGCTTCGAACGCCGGCCTCTTGCTCGATCTGCACAATCTCTACGCCAACAGCCTCAACTTCGGCTTGGATCCGCACGCATTCCTGGCCCGCTTACCGGCCCAGCGGATTGAGACGGTCCACATCTCCGGAGGCAAGTGGCTCGGCGAGCGAATTCTCGACGATCACCTCCACGATCCTCCGGACCCGGTTTACGATCTGCTGTCGGCCTTGGCCGCCGTGTGTCCCAATCCTCTCACGGTGATCCTGGAACGCGACGGGTCATACCCGCCCATGCGTCACCTGCTCGCCCAGCTCCACCGCGCCCGTACCGCGCTCGCTCTAGGCCGCGCAAGGCAAGCCGCATGAGTTCTCCCGCGCTGGAACGCTTTCTCGCGAAAATCTACGTCGACTCCGACGCTCGCGCCCGCTTCCTCGCCGCTCCCCTCGAAGAAACTGCTCGCGCCGGTTTGTCGCCGGCCGAATGCCACGCCCTCGCATCCATTGACCGCACCGGCCTGGAACTAGCCGCCCGCAGCTTCGCCCACAAGCGCGCCGCCAGGCGATCCCGCTGACCCGCCTCCGCTACTCACACCACCCCCGTCCACCCCTCCTTCGCCCCAATCGTGTTCTCAAACTCTTCCCGCGCTCGCTCCACCAGCCCCGTCACCGTCGCGTCGTCATGCGTCGGGTCGTGATGGAACAGCAGCAGCTGCTTCACCCGGCTGTCAAACGCCACCCGCGCCGATTCCAGCCACGTGCTGTGGCCATACCCCTGATACCGCGCGAATTCCTCCAGCGTGTATTGCGAATCGTGAATCAGAATATCGGCGTCCTGCGAGTATTCGCGCACCACCGCGTCCAGCGGTCCGCCGTTTTGCTCGCGATCGGTGGCATATACGATCGCCTTGCCTCCGCCCTCGATGCGGTATCCGGTTGCGCCCTGCGGATGGTTGAGCTGGAACGGATGCACCGTGAGCGCGCCCACCTGCACCGGATCTTTTTCCAGCACGATGAACTCGCGGCGCGACGCCGCCATCTCCAGCGTCACCGGAAAATAGGGCGTCACCATCTGGCCCGCGATCGATTCGCGCAGCGGGCTGGAGTAGCGGCTGGAATAAAAACGGATGCTGCATTTGGGATCGAACAGCGGCGCGAAGAACGGC
>JAYTVY010000643.1:0-4442 GCA_043743755.1 Bryobacterales bacterium
TCCCGACCACGTGTCCACGATGTCAAACACCAGGGGCGTGTGCACCGGGATGTTAGGATGGAGGCACGACGGCGGCTGCCACGCACGATAACGCACCCCCGCGACAAATTCGCCGCTTTCGCCCGTGGAGCGCAATGGCACCCGGCGGCCGTTGCACGCGACCACGAAGCGCCCGCTGGCGGTCATACCGGCCACTTTCACCTGCAGCCGCTCGACGGATGAATCCACGTTGCGGACGGTCCCGCTGCCGGAGGCCTCTTCGCCCAGCACGTGCCACGGCTCCAGCGCGTGCCGCAGCTCCAGCCGGATCCCGCGCCGGGTTACCGAACCGAGGTGCGGAAATCGAAATTCGAAGTGCGGGGCAAACCATTCTGTCTGAAACTCGTACCCGGCTTCGCGCAGGTCCGCCATGACGTCGTCCCAGTCGAGTTGAATAAAGTGGGGCAGCATAAAGCGGTCATGCAGCGTGGTTCCCCACCATTCGAGCTTGTGCCGGTAGGGACTCTCCCAGAAATGCGCCGTCAGCGCCCGCACCAGCAATTGTTGGGTGAGACTCATTTGCGCGTGCGGCGGCATCTCGAACGCGCGCAACTCAAGCAGGCCGAGACGCGATCCGGCGGAATCTTGCGAATAGAGCTTGTCGATGCAGAACTCAGCACGATGCGTGTTGCCTGTCAGATCGGTCAGAATGTGGTGGAAGACGCGATCGGCCAGCCATAGAGGGCTCGCGGGAGCCTCCATGTCCGGGATCTGGTTGAACGCGATCTCTAACTCGTAAATGGAATCCGTGCGCGCCTCATCCACGCGAGGATGCTGGCTGGTGGGACCGATGAACAATCCCGAGAGGAGATAGGACAGAGATGGGTGATTGTGCCAGTATCCAATCAAGCTTCGCAACAGATCGGGGCGACGCAAGAAGGGACTGTCCTCCGGGGTTGGGCCGCCCATCACAACATGGTTGCCCCCGCCGGTGCCGGAATGTTGTCCGTCCAGCATGAATTTCTCCGTGCCCAAACGGCTCTCTCGCGCGAGTTTGTAGAGCGCGGTGGTGTTGGTCACAAGCTCATCCCAGGATGACGCCGGATGCACGTTGACTTCGAGCACACCGGGATCCGGAGTCAGCTTCAGGACGGAGATGCGGGGATCCGAGGGAGGGGCGTAACCTTCCAGCACGACCGGCATTTTGAGATAGGCTGCCGTATCTTCGATAGCCGCTGTCAAATCCAGATAGTCCGCGATATAGTGGACCGGCGGCATGAAGAGGAACAGCTTTCCATCGCGCGATTCGACGCACAGGGCGGGACGCGAGATCCAGGAGGCCGATTCGCCCTTCTTCGGCGGTTCGGCCTGGTCCGCGTCCGGCGCCGGATCGTCGCGAACAGAGGGCTCGTCGAAAAGGTACGGTTTGCGCTCCGGCTTAGCGGGAAGGCGCGCACGCGTTTCAAAGGGATCCGGGTCGTAAGAACAAACCACATCTTCCGGTTTGGTCCACGGAAGCGATTCGAGGGGCAAACGATATCCCATGGACGAATCGCCCGGGACTAGAAACATCTGTTTCGAGGCGAGAAACCAGGGCTGGCTGGTCCAACGCGGCGTGCCCCCCGGGGAGGGGATACGGCGCAACGGAAGGACGTAGCCGATGGGCTGGTCCGGGCCCTGTTCGAAAATGCGCGCCAAGCGGGCACGCTCGATCGGATCCGCGAGTCGGGAATCGGCGGGATCGAGGTTGATCGGCAGCCTGCGCTCCTTCCACAAATAATAGAAGGCATCTTCGTATGCCGCGATGGTGAAAGACGCGTCCACTTGGAGACGGCGCGCAAGGGCTTCAAGAAACTTCCGCGCTTGCTCCGCCCCATAACCGTAGTCTTTGCCGTCCTCGGCGATGAGGCTGGCGTCCTCCCAGATGGGCACCCCATCCTTGCGCCAGTAGCAACCCATTACCCAGCGCGGCAGCGGCTCGCCGGGATACCACTTCCCTTGGCCGAAATGCAGCAGGCCGTTGGGCGCAAAACGTTGGCGCAACCGGCCCAGCAGTTCCACGGCACGCCGGCGTTTCACTGGGCCCATGGCCGCAGTGGTCCATTCGGCTCCGTCGGCATCGTCGAGAGACACGAATGTGGGCTCGCCGCCCATGGTGAGCCGCACGTCACCGGAGCGCAAATCGGCATCCACCTCATGGCCGAGCTCTTCGATGGCGTGCCATTGCTCGCCAGTGTATGGCCTGGTGACGCGAGGGGACTCGTAAATTCGATGCACCGTCATCTGGTGACGGAACTCCGTATTGCAGGGTTCGAGAAGTCCGGAGATGGGCGCGGCGCTACCGGCGTCCGGAGTGCAAGCGAGGGGGATGTGCCCCTCACCGGCCAGGAGCCCGGATGTGGGATCGAATCCGACCCAGCCGGCGCCCGGAAGGTACGCTTCAGCCCACGCATGCAGGTCTGTAAAATCGGACGTGGGGCCGGAGGGCCCTTGGAGCGGCTTGACATCCGCCACGAGTTGAATCAGATAGCCGGATACGAAGCGCGCCGCGATTCCGAGATGGCGCATGATCTGGACGAGCAGCCAGGTGGAATCGCGACATGAGCCGCTACGCAGAGTAAGGGTTTCCTCGCAGGTCTGCACGCCCGGCTGCATGCGAATCACGTAGCCGATTTCGTTTTGCACGAGTTGATTCAGGCCGACCAGAAAATCCATCGTGCGGCGGCTCGCGCGCGGCACTTTGGCGAGAAGGGCGGAAAGCAGGGGTCCAGCCGGCTCGGTTTCGAGAAATGGCCGCAATTCGCGGGCGGCCGAGGGGTCATACGAAAAGGGGCATTGTTCCGCGTAGGGCTCGAGGAAGAAGTCAAACGGATTGAATACCGCGATTTCGGCGACCAGATCGACCTCCACGGATAACTCCGTGGTTGGCTCTGGGAAAACCAGGCGGGCGAGGTAGTTGCTTTGCGGGTCCTGTTGCCAGTTGATGAAGTGATTTTTGGGAAGAACGTTCAACGAATATGCCAGGATTGGCGTGCGGCAATGCGGAGCAGGGCGCAGCCTGACGATTTGAGGTCCGAGAGCTACCCGCCGGTCGTACAGGTAGCGGGTCTGATGGTGAAGCGCGACGTGAATGGCCATGGGTTCAGTGGTGCCCGCGGGCTATTGTTGCCGCTGCTGCTGCGCTTGCAACTTCTCGGCCTGCTGGTCATTCTCGATAAAACGGGACCACTCTTCGTCCGCCGCAAACTCTTTGTCGGGAGGCAGCAACGCATCGGATTGGGTTACTCGAACGCGCACTTGCAGTTCAGTATCAACCGACCCTTTCATGGTGCCCACGGTAGGGGACACATCGGCGTAATCGCGCCCGATGGCGGTTCGAATGTGTCTGCCACCCACGATTAAGTTGTTGGTCGGGTCAAACCCTATCCAGCCGATCCGCGGAAGAAGCGCCTCTATCCAGGCGTGCGTGGCGCCCTCGTCCGAGCGATCCGCATGCTCGGGATCGCGATGGAGGTAGCCGCTGACATACCGGCACGGGATTCGTAAATTCCTTACGATCGAAATCATAGTATGGGCAAAATCCTGACAAACTCCGGTCCGGGATCGGATTGCGTCTTCAATCGCCGAATTAACGTCGGTGCTTCGCTTGACATAAGAGAAATACTGATAAAGTTTGGAGTTCAGTGTGGTCAGGAGTTCCAAGGGCTGCCGGCCATCGCGCTGAACTACTCCAAACTCCCGCGCCAGGGCTTCGAGTTCCGGAGAAGTGCGGGCGAAAACGCTGGGCATCAGCATGTCCCAGTAATCCTCGCGATCGATCATTTCATCTAGTTCCTCCCAAACCGAGACACCTAGCGACTCGGGGAGGGGGGAAGGAGTGCGAACATCCACCAGGGCGTCGGCAATAATGGTCAGTTGCCGGTGCTGCCCGGGAACGTCGAAATGGTGAACGAAATTGCCGATGTGATCCTGATATGAGAACACCCTGGCCTGCGGACTAACGGACAACTGGAAGGTGAAGCACCGCTGCGTGTGCTCGCTGCGTGGCTGCATCCGCAATTCCATTACACTCTGCCAAACGGGACGGCTGTACCGGAAACGAGTGAAATGCCGGATCGCGTAGAACATCAAGCCTCCAGTGCCGATTGGATCGGGTAATCGATATATACAACGTGAACCGACGCATGCAGGTTATTGCACTGCTGGATAATATTTTCCAGGTAACGGTGCAATCCACCGCTCATGATTTCGGCAATCTGAACGTAGGCGACAGAAGCGCGCAGGCGCCCGGCAATCCGTTCGATGCGGTCGGTTGCACGGGTGAAGGACGTCTGGGAAATCGCGGCGATCGCCGCGCTCATCCGCTCCACCGAATATCGAATGGAATACGGAAACTCGGGATTCAGTAACAAGAATTCCGCCATCGAGTCAGGCTTCAGATCGGCGGTATACACCTTGCAGTA
>JAYTVY010000644.1:0-4492 GCA_043743755.1 Bryobacterales bacterium
GGAGGAACGCATCCAGGCATTCTCGGCCGCCCCCAAGCGTGAGGCCAGCCACGCCGGCGGCGCCTACCCGGAGCAGCCCGGCGAAGTCCGCGAGCAGTGGGATGAATACATGCGCCCCGCCGCGGATGCAGCGGCCCCTGAAGCCGAAGGGAGTCTCATCGGCATCGCCGCGCCGCACGTCAGCCCGTTCGGCGGCTGGGAATCCTATCGCGACGCTTACAGCGCCGTCGGTCCCGCGTACAAGGACCGGACCTTCGTCATCCTGGGCACCTCGCATTACGGCGAGCCCGAGCGCTTCGGCCTGACTCGCAAACCGTTCGTCACGCCTCTGGGAGAAGCGGTTACCGACATCGCCCTGGTGGACCGCCTTGCCCAGGCGGCTCCCAACGCGGTGCGCATGGAGGATTACTGCCACGCCATCGAGCACTCCATCGAATTTCAGGTGGTCTATCTCCAATACCTGTTCGGCCCCGATATCCGCATCCTCCCCATCCTCTGCGGCCCATTCGCGCACTCCGTCTATCAAGGCGGCGCGCCGGAAGACAATGAGGGCGTCCGCGGGTTTTTGGGATCGCTCGGCGAGTTGGCCGCACGCGAATCCCACAAGCTTTTCTGGGTGCTCGGGATCGACATGGCGCACATGGGACGCCGCTATGGCGACCCGTTGCCCGCGCTGGCGGACCATGGCGAAATGACCGAAGTTGCGCGCCGCGATAAAGCCCGCATAGAACGCGCCTCCGCCGCCGATCCCGCCGGTTTCTGGGACTTGGTCCAGGAAAACCACGACGACCTCAAATGGTGCGGCTCCGCCCCCCTCTACACCTTCCTGAAGGCCGTTCCCCAGGCTCGCGGGACCCTGCGCCGGTACCAACAATGGAACATCGACCCGGAAAGCATCGTCAGCTTCGCGGCACTCTCGTTTCATTAGCGACGCAACCAAAGGTACTAGCTAGGACTGGTACGAAACCCCTATGGGACATCTGGTTTGACTAGGGTAACTTAAGGCATGCCTAAGGTAAACCCATCAGGAATCTGCTGGGGCTGAGACTCGCGGCCACCCCCTTGGGGTACAATACAAGCCTGTTGTCGGAACCACCACGAATCAAAGACTTGCGCTGCTTTTCTCCCGCTACCACGAACAAAGTGAAACGTTTGGTTGGCCCCAGGGTCCAATAGCCTTATATGGATGGCATTACCCGACTTCTGATAGCTGAAGACGAAACGCTGCTGGCCGAAGGTCTCCAGAAGCTGCTGGAGTGCGAATTTCGGTTTGTCGAAATCGCGGCATGTGGGCGGGATCTCTTGAATGTAATCGAGACTTCGCGGCCTGACGTCGTGCTGCTGGGCGCGGGCATGCCGGCCTTGCGAGCCATCCAGACGGCCCGGCGGCAGAGAAAGATCGCGGCCGGCACCAAAATCGTCGTGCTGACCGGCCGTGAAGAGCCGGCTTACGTCGAAGAGGCTCTCCGGGCCGGCGCCGCCGCATACATTCTGAAACGCTGTGGAACGCTGGAACTGCTGAAGGCCATCCGGCAAGTTTTGAGCGGCGCTTCTTACGTGACGGATTTAATTCCACAGCCCTCTGGCGTGGCGGCTAAAGAGTCGGGAGCTCCATTGACCACCCGGCAGTTGACCTCGAGACAACGCGAAGTCCTGCAGCTGGTAGCCGACGGCTATACCGCCAAAGAGATCGCCAATTCCCTGAACTTGTCGGTTAAGACAGCGGTCTTTCACCGCATGGCCATCCGCGACAAGCTCGGATTACGCACCACAGCGGCGCTCACCAAATACGCGCTTGAGAACGGCATCAGTCCCTACCGGAAATTTCAGGACGACGAATTGACTGTCTTCGTAGCCGAAACCTGACCCGTAATTCTCTACGGAGCCACCGGCAGCTTCACCACATTCGCCGTTGCGGTTCCTTGCGTCACAATCACGTTCAGATCCCCCGTCTTGGCGTTTGACGGAACCTGAAAGTTGATCTGATACAGCCCCACCGCGCCCGGTGTTTGGCCGAAGAAGAACAGCTTCGCCGTAGTGCCATCCACGGTTACCGTGGGCACCTCCGTCACGCGAGCCAGGGGTTCCACGCCCGGCGCGGGTTCGCCGCTGGCCACCTTGGGATTCGTATCGCCGAGCCCCACCAGATACATCAAAATGATCTCGTTGGGCCGGGCGGGATGTGCCGCGTCGATCAGCGAGAAATCGGCATGCTGCGCGATGATGTGCTCGTCGGGATGAAACGCCGCGATTCCCGGGGACAGCGGATTCAGCGTCACCGTAACGGGCACCGTCAGCGCGCCGTTCGCGCTCACCACCACCGTTGCCTGGGCGGGCTGGGTGAGCTCCGCCGGAACTTCCACGTCCAATTGACCCGGACTCACGAAATACAGCGGCGCCGGATTCCTCCCGAGGAACACAGCGGTCCCCTGAATCGATGTGGGCAGCGGCACCACGCCCGGAACCTTGGTGACGCCGGCCATATCGCTCCCGTACATTTCCACCACCAGTCCGGGCGCCAGGGGACCTAGCGCCTGCCGGAAGAATGCGTTCACCGTGCCGTTCCTGGGGAGTACTGGCGCCGTATTCGGCGTCACATTGCCAGTGAACTGCGCGGTGGCCATCGGAAAAGTTCCCGAACTTGCCTGCACCGTCACAGTCATCTCGGTGGCGTCGGAAATCGGCTGCCACGTTGCCGAATAGATTCCCGGCTGCGCGCCGTTGGACAACAACGGCAGCGACGAATCGCCGGTGGAAAAATTCGCTGTTACGGATGCGCCAGTGACTAGCCCGCCGCAATCGTCGTTCACCTGCATCACCAGGGGTTGCGGCCATTTCGCCGGCACCTGGAAATTTCCTGGCAGCATGGTGCCTGTGATCGCCAGTTTGGCGGGAGCGCAGGCCGCGGCCGGTCTCGGCGCCATTCCCGCTACTGGCGAGAACGGCGGCAGCACCAGCATGGTGATATCTTCACTGCGCACCATGCCCCCCAGCGTCACGGTCACCAGCCCCTTGTACACACCCACGGGCATGCCCGCCGGATTCACGGTCACTTTAACTTGACCCGGCGCGGCGGGCGATGCAATACCGGCGGATGCATTCACACCGATCCAGTTGGCTCCGTCGAAGGTCTGCGCGCCCACTTGGTAAGGCGCTTGCGCAGTGGTGGAGTAAACCTGAAACGTCTTCGTGGTTCCCGTCGCTTCGCCGATCGTGAACGTCAGGCCCGCGGGCGCCAGCGCTGGTCCAATCGCCGCATTCGCCGGCAGCTGGTTCAGCACCACGGTGATGTATTGGGGCGCGTCCGGCGCTTGATTATCGGTGATGCGGATCAGGGAGTAATAACTGCCGGGGGGGAGCTGGGATCCCGCCGCCGAAATCGACAGTGGCAGTACCGACGGTGTGGTGGGCGTGGACACGCCCCGCACAGAGCCAAGAGTCAGCCAGTTCGATCCGGTCAGCTGCTCGGCAACCCAGGTCAGCGATGAACCCGCATCGCCCACGTCCAGGACGTTGATGTTTTCAACCAGTCCTAACGGCGCGCCCACGCGGGAATCGAAGCGCGCTCCCACGACGTCCAGCCCCAGCATTGCTCCGCCGGGAGATTGGAACAGCGTCACCGGAACATCTCTCAGGAGTCCGCTGGGTGTCTTGAAGTGAAGCACGGTCCGGTAGCCGCCCGGCTTCAGTCCCTGCCCGTTCACGCGCAGCCTTACCACCGCGGGAGCGTTCGGTCCCACCAACCCTATGGCCGGTGACACGCTGACAACCCACGGCGCGGGATCGAAAGTCACCGTAAAGCCCAGCGTCCCGCTGCCCGCATTACGGAGCACGATGGCCTGATCGAACGGCCCCTCGCTCTGCGGCCGCGCAGTGAACTGAACCAGATCCGGCGACACATCCAGAACGGCCGGCAAATTCTGGGTGGTAAAGCTGACGGCGACGTCGGTGGGCCCAATACCGGAGTTCGCCGGCGCAATTCTCACGATGGCGTTCAGGGTGCCGGTGGTAACCTTGCTCTGATCCACGGAAACCAGGATCAGCGCCGGTGTGGTCCCGCTGGCCGGCGTGATCTTGAGCCACACGGGCGGCGGGCCCGCGCTCAAGGACAGCACCGTGGCTGTGAACATCACGGGCGATCCATCACCCGATACCACGGAAATTTCTTGCGGCGTGGGCGCATCTCCATTTGACGGCGCGTTGAATTTCAAGGCCAGCGGCGAAACCACTAGCGGTGGCGCGGCCGAGACGGGCAACACAAATGCCTTCGTGGCAGTCGCGTTCGCGCTGTCGGTCACCTGAATACTGAACTGCAGCGTTCCCGCATTCGCCGGAGTCCCGCTCAGCAGCCCGGAGGGACTCAGAGTGAACCCGGCGGGTGTTTGGCCCGCGAACGAAAATATATATGGCCCGGTGCCCCCGGTGGCGCCGAAAGTCTGCTGGTACCCGAAACCCGCCGCGGCCGGCGGCAGCGGCGAGGGGGTGGTGATGG
>JAYTVY010000645.1:0-4666 GCA_043743755.1 Bryobacterales bacterium
GCTTGCAGCGCCGGGATCAGACAGCTATTCACCAGCTGGCCATTGAGAATCACCGAACAGGCTCCGCACTCCCCTTCCCCGCACCCTTCCTTGGTTCCGGTAAGCTGCAAATCCTCGCGCAGCACGTCCAGCAGCCGCTTCATCGGCCACGTCTCGACGGATTGCGCTTCGCCGTTAACCATCAACCGGACGGTGGCTTTAGACATGCACCTCCATCGCCGCCATCAATACCTCCGGCGTCACCGGAATCACACCAATCCCCACTCCCAGCGCATTCTCAATCGCATTCACAATCGCCGGCGCCGGCCCATCGATCGGCAGCTCCCCGATCCCCTTGGCCCCCATCGGACCGTACTCGTACGGCTGCTCCGCAAAGAACACGCGAATGTTCGGGACATCAACCGACGTGGGCATGATGTAGTTGGTCATCTGGCAATTCGCCATTCGCCCGTCTTTCCACACCACGTTTTCATACAGCGCATAACCGATCCCCTGCGCCACGCCGCCCTCAATCTGTCCCGCCGCCAGCACGGGATGAATCACGTGCCCCACCTCCTGCAGCGCTACGAAATCCTCCACCCGGACTTCATACGTCAGCGTGTCCACGCTGATCTCGGCTACGTATACCGCCCAGCCGAACGCGCCGTAGGCGTCACCGCGATATGTATCGTCATCCCAGAAAATTCCCGGCGGCGCTTCGTATTGCGCGCTGCCCTTGAGGACTCCGTTCTTAGCCGTCCACTCCGCGCACGCCGCGCGAAATTCGGCGGGCGGGCCGCTCGCGCCCAGCAGGCCCGCCTCTTGCAGCGTCTTCTTCACGTCCAGCGCCGCGCGCTCCACCAGTTTGCCCACCACCATGGTGGTTCGCGACGCCACCGTGGGGCCGCTGTTCGGAACTCTCGCGGTGTCCGGCTGCGCGATCTCCACGTCGTCGCTCGAAAGCCCCAGAGCCTGCGCGGCAATCTGCGAAAAAATCGTATTGGTGCCTTGCCCAATCTCCGTGCTCGACGTCAGCACGCGGATTCGCCCTTCCGCCGTCGCCTCCACATCCACGATGGATGCCAGATAGCGCTCTCCCGATCCGGTGAATCCGGCGCCATGCCAGAAGGATGCAAAGCCAATCCCGCGCCGGATCCGATTGCCCGCATTCTCCCTCGCGAACCGCGCCCGCTTCGCGTGATAATCCGCTTCCGCAAGCGCCCGGTCCAGCAGCCCGTCCATATCCACGTCCTCGCGGATCTCCTGTCCGGTGGCCGTGGTGTCGCCCTTATGCAGAAAATTTCGACGCCGGAATTCGTCCGGACTCAGCCCCACCACGCCCGCCACCTTATCCATGTGCCGCTCCAGCGCGAACAAACTCTGCGGCGCTCCAAACCCGCGAAAAGCGCCATGTGGCGGAGCGTTGGTGGCCACCGCCTGGCTGCGAATTCGCACGTTCGGGCAAGCATACGCGCCGGCCGCGTGGATAGTACCGCGCGACAGCACCACCGACGAGAGCGTCGCGTACGCTCCGCCGTCCACTACGAAGTCGATCTCCATCGCCAGCAGCTTTCCGTCGCGCGAAACGGCCGTGCGATGCCGCGTTCGCGACGGATGCCGTTTCGTGGTGGCGGCCATGTCCTCCGCCCGGTCATAAATCAGCTTCACCGGCCGGCCCGATTTCCACGCCAGCAGCGCCGCATGCGCCGCGATCATCGAAGGATACTCTTCCTTGCCGCCGAACCCTCCGCCCGTCTCCATCTGCACAACGCGCACCTGATCGTCCTCCAGCCCGAACAGATTCTTCAGCGCTTTGTGAATGTAGTACGGACATTGCATCGAGCCCCAGACGGTAACGCCGCCGCCGGACGCCGCCAGCGCAATCACGCCGTTGTTCTCAATGTAGAGCTGCTCCTGCGCGCCGGTGGAATACTCGCCTTCCACGATGTGCCCGGCCGTGGCCCACACCGAATCGACGTTGCCCTTGTCCACCAGGAAGCGCTTGAAGACATTGTCATCGCGCCAGACGATTTCCCTGCGCGCCAGCGAGTCCTCGATGCTGAACACGCCCGGCCACTGGTCCACGTCAATCCGCACCGCGCGCCGCGCTTCTTCCACCAGGTAGCGGTCCGGATGCGCCAGCAGCAGCACCGGCTCCTCCGGATGGTTGATCACCCCGTCGGCCAGACACGGCTGATCGTCTTCAATCAGCGCAATGCAATTCGGCCCCGGAATATCCTCCGCGCGAACAATGGTGAACTCGTCCCACGGAATTTCGCCTTGAAATCGGATCCCCGTAATCCGCCCGCGCGCCACGCCGCTGCGCACCGTAGCCCCGTACAGCATTCCCGGCAGACGCAAGTCGTCCACATACCGGGCATGCCCCGTAACCTTCGCCCGCCCCTCCTTGCGGGGAATGGATGCAGCGCCCATAAGCAGATTGTAATGGATGGATCCTCCGTAACCCCCGCACGCCTCGCGGCGTCCAAAGCCCATACCTCGCATTGCAATTATCGGAGGCGGCATCGGCGGAATCGCTGCCGCCGTGGCGCTGCAGCAGGCCGGCATCGACGCAACGGTCTACGAGCGTGCCCCGCGTCTGTACGAAGTAGGCGCGGGAATGATGCTGTGGCCCAACGCCACCCGCGTCCTGCGCGACCTCGGCTTGCTGGATCGAGTGGCGGCGCGCAGCGGCCCCAATACGCACTTCCTGGTACGCACCAGCGGCGGCAAGATTCTCATGAATCTCGCGCTGGGCCGGTTTGACGTGCCAGCCGTCTGCATCCGACGCGCCGATCTGCTGCACGTTCTGCTATCCGCGCTGCCGCCTGATCGTGTTCGCCTGGGTTGTGAGCTCCATCGTTTGGAGCAGTCCCGCCGCTCAGTGCGTCTCACCTTTAGCAACGGCCAGACCGCCGAACTTGAAGCCGTCATCGGCGCTGACGGTATGCGATCCCGCGTGCGCGCGGAATTGTTCGGTCCCTCCCACCCCATCTATCGCGGCTATACAGTCTGGCGCGGTGTCGCGGAGTACGATGGCGCCGCCATCCCCGCCGGCGCCAACAGCGAAACCTGGGGCGCCGGAAAGCGATTCGGAATTCTCAACACCGGCCACGGTAGATTCACCTGGTATGCCACCGCCAACGTGCCGCAGGATCAATTGGACGCCGCCGGGGGCCGCAAACGCGAACTGCAGAAAATGTTCGAAGGCTGGCATCAGCCGGTTGCCGAGCTCATCGCCGCCACCGATGCCGGCGGCATCCTCAAGAACGGCGCTTGCGACTCCGCCCCACTCCGTCACTGGGGTCGCGGGATGGTCACCTTGCTCGGCGATGCGGCGCATCCTTGTACGCCTAATCTCGGCCAGGGCGGCTGCATGGCGCTTGAAGACGCGATGGTACTCGCCAAGTGCGCAGCCGGCGACTCCAGCCTCAAGGCCGCGCTCCGCCGTTACGAATCGCTCCGCTCGCGCCGGACTCGCCACATCCAGCAGCGGTCGCTCTTGATGGGACGCATCGGCCAGTTTGAGAGCCGCCTGTTCGTCGCGGGCCGCGGCCTCATTACCAGCCTGCTCCCCTCCCGCCTGATTGAGCATAATTTGAGAAGAGTGTATTCTTACCAGACCTGACCAGAAAGACGTCATGCCGAAATTCAGTCTGTTGCTCCCCCTGGCTCTCGCGCTGCTCTCCGCGCAGGAGAAATCCATCGACGTACAGCGCAGCACCATTACGATTCACGTCGGCAAAGCCGGCCTTTTCTCCGCGGCCGGACATGAGCATTGGATCACCGCACCCATCGCCTCCGGCAAATTCAGCGATTCCACCAGTCCGCGCGTCGAGTTCAAGGTGGCTACCGCCAGAATGACCGTGAAGCCCGACCCCAAGGTGGACGAGAAAACCCGCCTCCAGGTGCAGAAGGACATGGAAGAGCTCACCCTCGAACCCGCCAAGTATCCCGAGATTGCTTTCGAATCCTCGCACGTTGAGAAACTAACCGGGGGGCAATGGAAAGTGGACGGCACGCTGTCCTTGCACGGCGTGAAGAAGCCCATCAGCGTGGTGGTGAGCCGTAGCGGCGAAGCCTACACCGGCCACGCCGTCATCAAGCAAACCGATTTCGGCATCAAGCCCGTAAGCGTCGCCGGAGGCACTATCAAAGTCAAGAACGAATTGAGCATCGACTTTAAGGTTTTCGCCCGGCTATAATTGCCCGAGGAGGAACCGATGCCCACCGATCTCGAGTTGCTGCAAGGCTCTTGGACCGTTACCACACTCGAAGTAGACGGCCAGCCACTGCCCGCTTCCATGCTGACGAACGCCCGCATCGTCATTGATGGCGACCGTTTCACCAGCACGGGTATGGGCGCCGTTTATGAAGGCACACTAGAACTGGTTCCGACGGCAAATCCGCCACAACTCAATATGACGTTCGATGCCGGCCCTGAAAAGGGCAACGTCAATCGGGGCATCTATCGGCTCGACGGCGATACCTGGAAAATCTGTCTCGCCACTCGCGGCGATGTGCGCCCATCCAGCTTCGCCTCCACGGGTGGCAGTGGCTTCGCACTGGAGACGCTGGCTCGGAGCGTCAAATAGGACGGGCGTACTTGCCGGTCAGCTATTCTTGACCTGCCCCACCGTAACCAGCCGCGAATCGGGCTTCCTCACCTTAATCACCGCCGATTTCG
>JAYTVY010000646.1:0-3439 GCA_043743755.1 Bryobacterales bacterium
TGCGGATTAGATGTGCGCGGCAAGCGCGTGCTGCTCAAGCCGAACCTGGTGGAGTTCGATTCCGCCACCGTGATCAACACCGACGCCGCGATCGTCACGGCCGCCTATGAGCTGTTTCAGAAGCTGGGCGCGGCCGAAGTGCGCATTGGCGAAGGACCCGGGCATCGCCGTGACACCTGGGATCTCGCCGGCGCCGCGCGCTATCGCGAGAGCATCCCCGGTTTCGATCGGATCTTTACCGACCTCAATCGCGACGACGTTTCACCAGCTGGTCCATTTGCCACCGAGCGCGAAATGTATTTTCCAAATACCGTGCTGGCGGCCGATCTGATTGTCTCGCTGGCGAAGATGAAGACCCATCACTGGGCCGGCGCGACGCTATCGATGAAGAACTTCTTCGGCGTGGTGCCCGGATCCGTCTATGGCTGGCCCAAGAACAAACTGCACCACATCGGTATCCCCGATTCCATCGTGGCGCTGCGCCGGCGCTTCCCGAACAGTTTCGCCATTGTAGACGGCGTTATCGGGATGGAAGGCAACGGTCCGATTCAGGGCACTCCCAAACCCGCTGGCGTATTGGTGATGGGTGCGGATTTGGTCGCGGTGGACTCCACCTGCTGCCGGGTGATGGGAATGGATCCGGAGAAGATCGAATATATCCGCCTGGCAGCTCCCTTGGGCCATTTGCGGGAGGCTCGCATTGAGCAGCGGGGCGAAACCGTGCCATCGGTGCGGACGAATTTCGCGCTGCTTCCGGATTTCCAGAGCTTGCGGCTGGCCTGATGTTCCTGTTGCGCCTCGAAGCCGCGCTACGCCGGTTGGCCTGCCGGAAGCGCCTGGCGATCTTGACCATTATGGGCATCTCGCTCGGCGGACGAGCATTACTGCTCCCCCTGCTGCCCGCGCCCAAGCCCGCGATTCAGGATGAGTTCAGCTATCTGCTGGCGGCCGACACGTTCGCGCACGGACGCCTCGCAAACCCGGTGCATCCGATGCATGCTCATTTCGAGACGCTCCAGGAGCTTACCCAGCCAACTTACTCCTCCAAATACCCGCCGTTCTCCGCGCTTCTCATGGCCTTTGGTCAGCGCGTATTCGGACAGCCCTGGGCCGGCGTCTGGTTGAGCACCGCCTTGTTCTGCGGCGCTTTGTGCTGGGCCTTGCAAGGCTGGCTGCCCGCCTATTGGGCATTCCTCGGCTCACTGCTGGCGGTAGCGCGCATCGGAGTAGTGAGTTATTGGACTGAAAGCTACTGGGGCGGCGCCTGCGCAGCCATCGGCGGCGCCCTCCTATTCGGCGCCCTCCCCCGCCTCCGTACGGCGGCCCCCCTGGGCCGCGCGGGGCCCCCCGGCCCCGCTGCCGACAGCCGTGCACCCTACATCCTCACCCTCGCCCTCGCCATCCTAGCCAACACCCGCCCCTTCGAAGGCCTGGTCCTGGCCTCCCTCTGCACGTCCCGACTCCCCCCCCGCACTCTCCGCCGCGGCGCCCTCCTCTTCCTCCCCGTCCTCGCTTGCATGGCTTACTACAACTACCGCGTTACCGGCCACCCCCTGGAGCTCCCCTACCGCGCTTACGAAAAGCAGTACGCCGTCTGGTCGCCCTTCCTATGGCAGACCCACCCATCCCCCGAGCCCCACTACAACAATGAATTCCTCCGAACCTTCTGGGTGACAGGCGATGGAGCTTTCAAGCAGTACGAGCGCGATCATGTCCTCAAGGTTCACATTTACGATTTCTTTCAACTCGAACAATTCTATATAGGCATTCCGATATTCCTCACTATGTGTTGGGCGGCTTGGGCGCTCGCGCGCAGCCGCAAGTACCG
Source organism: Bryobacterales bacterium (assembly GCA_043743755.1). GTDB lineage: Bacteria > Acidobacteriota > Terriglobia > Bryobacterales > Bryobacteraceae > JALYHQ01. The sequence continues at coordinate 1,829 of JAYTVY010000646.1, forward strand.
TCGTCCCCTGCTTTTACTAGCCGGCTTCGCCGTGCTGGTAGCGATCGAGTGCCGCATGGTGCCGCATTACGCGGCCCCCGCAGCCGCGCTGATCTTCTGCGTCGCGGCCGCTTCCCTGCGGCTCTTGCGGCGGACTTGGCCAGGACGCCGCACCGAAGCGCTCTACGTTACCTGGGCGGTGCTCGGTCTATTCGCCGCCGAGACCGGCTGGCGTCTTTCCACGCCTGCCGGCCGCTATTTCACCAGCGGACCGGACTATCATCAGGCAGCCAAGCGGGAGCGAGTGCTCGCCCAAATCGCGAAAGAACCCGGTAAACAGCTGGTTCTAGTGAGGTACGGCCCCCGGCACGATCCTTTTGAAGAACTTGTCTACAATTCGGCCGATATCGATAAAGCAAGGGTTGTTTGGGCACGTTCCCTCGGGGATGACCTGGACCATAGCCTGTTCAAGTACTACGCCGACCGCAAAATTTGGCTGGCAGAGGACGATGGGACCCTGCAAGTGACTCCTTACCCAGTAGATAAGTACTATAGGACCCAGGCGGAAGGGGCCTCGAGCCAGGTGTTTTAACGCTATGTTTAAGCGGTTATTCCGATTTCAGACGGCGGGTACCCGACGATAAGATAAGCATAGCAGTGGACGAACCATTGCTAGCAGGAAGAGGAGAGAAAATGACACGGATCACCAATTTGGTATGGAAGCTGAGAATCTGGAAGGACAACAGCGGCCAGGACCTCATCGAGTATGCTTTGATGGCAGGCTTCGTGGCCGTCGCCGCCGGCGCTATTATGCCGGGCGTCGCAACCAGCATCAGCACCATCTTCAGCAAGATCTCAAGCACCATGACCGCTGCCGCAGCCACCAGCTAACCCTTTTCTCGGCGGCTGGCTGGGGCTCACATTGCCCCGGTCGGCCGCCAAAAAGGCCTCCCCTAATGTCTCCCCGCGGGCACCGCCTGCCGTTCCAACACCCATTCCCTCAAGTTCCCCGCCTCGTCGAACCCCAGTTCCTCCGCCCCTCCCACTACCTCTAGCATCGGATTCCCCTCAATCGCGGGCCGCAGATTCTCACTCAGCTTCATCCCGCCGATCTCGAGTGAATTCCTGATCCAGCCGAACGTCACATCCGCCAGGTCCACCCGTCCCACCGTCGGTGCGATGCGCTCCAGGCACTCGCGGTCCGTGGGGAAGTGAATCGGCGTCCGGATGGCCGCAGGCGTCGATGCCGTCAGTGAATTAATGGTGGTGGGAACCCAGTCGATTTTATCCAAAACGCGGTTATGAATCACGTCGGCCATTCCCAGCCCCACGCCGTTCCCGTAGCTGTGCTCGCTCAGGTCGCGCAGGAAGATGCGTTCAATGCGCGGCGTATCCGGCCACGGATTCGAATCTCCGTAGACGCTGCGGTTCACCACCTTGGTGTCCATCCCGGCGCCGCTATAGTTCTTTCCGATCTCGTCCAGAATCAGAATATCGAGCGGCATGGGGATTCGCCCTATCCAGCTCTTGGCCAGCACCAGCAGTTCCTCCTCCCGGCGCTCCATTTCTTCCACCGGTACGGCGGCCAAACGCCCGGTGTTGTGGTTGGCGTCCTCAATAATCGCGAGACCG
>JAYTVY010000647.1:0-2282 GCA_043743755.1 Bryobacterales bacterium
AATGTATAGCAACGATCCACTCGTTCTGGAGAAGGACTATGAGCTTGGCCTGGAGCTCCTCGGCGAGTGTTACGAAAGAACGGCATGGAGAAGGAGTTCTTCAAGGCGTTTCCGGGAGGACAGGTAGTGAACGGTGCTAGCCGTCGAGAATCGAGGCGTTCAAGACTGACTTCGGCTCGGCGTATCGGGTTGACCGAGTGATTATGGGCTGGTGACGAGATCGCGTTTTCGCCGAGCCACTACGATCAGCGCTGCCAGGTAGAGCACCCCGCCGATCAACAGAGTCTGTAACAAGCCGAGATAGATGGCGCTCACCAGCGCGCCCACCGATCCCAGTACGCTCGAGGCCGCGTTCAAGGACCATGCCCAGCGCAGTGACGGCTTGTGCCACTCCTCCAGTCGCTTGATCCCGGCCGGAAATGGCATTCCCATCACAAATCCGGCCGGCGCGATCAGCAGGATCGCGATGGATATCTTAATCCACAGTGGAAGCCCGACCGCGGGCGTCAAGACATAAGACACCGCAACCGCCAGCGCGGCCGCCAGCAGCGCCACTAGAGCTAAAGCTTGCATCCAACGGCGCGTATCGCCCCGTAAAATACGGCTGCTGTAATAGCTTCCCAGGCCGCTCGCCACCAGCATGGAGAAGATCACTACCGTCAGCGCATAGGTGGGATGGCCGAGGAACAGCACGAATTTCTGGATCAGCGCTACTTCGATCAGAATATAGCCGGCGCCGATGAACAAAAAGTACAGCAGAAACCCGAGCACGCCCTTGCGCCACTGCAAGCGCGACCCGAGCACGAGCGGCGGAAGCGCCAGGATAATGAGTGTCGCCAGGATGCTAATCCCCGCCAGTCCCAGCAAGAGCGGCACGGCGCGATTCACTTTGTAATCCATGGTGGTGTTCGAGACGGTGGTCAAGAAATTCCAAAAGTCTCGCGGCTGAACAGTGTAAAAAAAGAACGGGCGGTTGTCGTTCACCGGCGAAATATCGTAAGGGTAGGAATGTTCGAAGTCGCGCGGGTTGGGGCTGCGCAAAAGTTGCGTGAATGGATTGGGGACGTCCTGGTCAGGCAGATACAGGAGTGTCGCGCCCATCGCTTTGATGGACTCCTGGGCCTGCATCAGGTCCTCGCGGCTGAAGGCACTACGCGAGACAAGTACGGTGTCCAAAGCGTTGGCTTTCACCGCGTCACCCTCGCGCAACGCGATAACGTGCTCCCACGGCCGAGGTTTGCCCATCGCATGCAGAGCGTCGATTGCCAGCGAAATCAGGCGCAAGGATTCGCGAGGAGGCTCGAAACCCCAGCGGGTGATGGCCAGGATCCCGTTGTCCGTGAGATGCTCCAGGTAATCGCGAAAGGCCTCGGAAGTGTAGAGATTGTTCTCGGAGAGAGCGAACGCGCCTGCCGCCGTGGCAGCCCACGTATCCACCACCGTCGCTTGCATCACGTCGTATTTCGTCGCGCTGCGGCGCACAAAGCTACGGCCTTCTTCCACCACGATGTGCACTTCAGGTCTCAGGTAGAGGCCCTTGCTCAACCGCGGAAACTTCTCGCGCATGATGGTGGTGGCGATAATGGGATTGATCTCAACGCCGGTAATATCCCGGCTCTTGGAGGCTACGGCGTGCTGGATATCCGGACCTCCGCCGGGGCCGATGACCAGCGTCTTGGCTCGCGGCCGCAGCGTATAAGGCAGGCCCGTCGCAGTGTTCAACATGAACAAGCGGTCGCGGTCGGAGATGTTGTCAAGCTCCAGCGGCCAGATCGCCGTGGCTGCGTCTCCATCAATGACAATGACCGGCGGGGGCGTCTGATACCTTTCCAGGGCGATCCTTGAAAAGCTGTTCCACTGAACAAAGATCTCGTTAGGCGCGTATTTCACGCCGATGAAATTTCGCGTGGTATTGAGGGCCAGAATAGCTACCAGCGCCAGCGCCAAGGCCGCGGCGATCAATTGTCCCGCGAGGGATCGCGCCATGCCCTGCCAGATGACGGCGGCAACCGCGAATAGCGCCGCAGCCGCCAGCACTGTGCCGGGGCCGCCGACAGAATTCAGAAATGGCACCAGCAACAGGCAGCCGGTTGCCGCTCCCAGCAGGTCAAAGAAGTATACGCGATCCACGCGTTCCACCGTCTCTGAAATAACCAGCGACACGATGGCTCCCGCGACTACAAAGGGCAGGGCCGCTGTGAAGTAGACCCGCGCCAGTTGCCAGTTTGTCAGAGCGGCCTTCGGAACCGGCATGAGCGCGAGCGCCAGCACGACTAACAGGC
>JAYTVY010000648.1:0-3569 GCA_043743755.1 Bryobacterales bacterium
GTCCTTCGCGCTATCAAACTTGGCGTAGCTCCGCATTGTGGCCCCGTTGCGCTGCCTTGCCTCCGGAGTGATCGGCGGAACTTTGCCATCCGGCGGATCGACGATGAGCGAGGTTCGCTTTACGCCGTCGACGCGCGCCAGTTGCGAGCCGGCATCGACGAACAGAGCATTGTAGCCGCCCGTTCCACCAGAACCTAAAGCGTCGGCGATAGGATTTACGGCCTTTCCGTCATACTTCTTCATCTCATCGGCGGAGTGTTTCTCCCATGCCTCGGCCTCGGCATCGGTCAACGTGGCTTTGCCCGCCACGCTAGCGGGCCGTTCCATGGGAGTAAGTGTCGCGTTGGTCCACACACCTTGCAGATCGGGCTTGCCGTCCGGGGTGCGGGGAACACTCCAGTTTTTCGTCTTGGTCTGGCCCGGTAGAAGAGCTGTGGACGCCAGTGCCAGCGCGCCCGCCAATAGAATGCTTCGATAGGTCATTTTTGATCGTCCCTACTTGTGCTGCGGCTCCTGCTCCGCCTTGCGAGCACCGCCCAGAATGTCGGTCATCGAGTAGTTGCCCTCATGACAAGCATACTCATAAACTGGCCCCTTCGTCGTCACGAAGGGAAACTCGATGGTCCAGCCCTTGGTGAACGTGGTTGGGTCGTCGATGGTAGCCCTGTAAAGAATGGTGCTGGGGTCCACCCGAGTGAAGCGCTCCACGACGTGGAGGTTTTCAGAGGAGCCCCGGAACCGGGTTCGATCCGTGAAATTGGTAGTATCCACCACCAGCGTGTCACCTTCCCAGTGCCCGATGGAATCGCCAAACCATTGACGAACACTCGCGGGAGCGTGCGTGCCGTTTATGCGAATGATCCGGGCATCGTGGACCATTTCCACCAGGATCATGACATGGTCCGGCGTCTGCACAATTTCATAGTTGTTGTTGTAAAGCACCGGCAGCATCGGCGGCCCCGAGGTTGAACCAAATCCGATGATGCATCGCTCTGAAAGAGGACGGGTCTTCACACTGTCGTAGTTATTGAAGTTACGCATGCCGGCGTTCCGCTGCCGCGCCTCGGGCGTCAAGGGGGGCATGCGGCCATCCGGAGGATCGATGATCAGGGACGTCCGCTTCACGCCGTCCACGCGGGCTAGTTCCGTTCCCCGGTCGACGAACAGGACGTTGTAGCCGCCCGTGCCGGACGAACCGGCGGCCGCAATCAGCGGACCATCGGACTGGCCATCCTGCTTCTGGAGTTCCTCGGCATTCGCCTTCTCATAGGCTGCCGCTTCCGCGTCGGTCAGCGTTGGCTTGCCGGCCAGGTCTTTGGGCCGCTCCATCGGTGTAATGGTGGCGTTGGTCCAGACCCCCTGCAGATCGGGCTTCCCATCCGGTGTGCGGGGAGCCGTCCAGTTCTTTGATTTGGATTTTGCCGCTGGCGTCTGCGCCGGGAGGAACGCCGCAAACGTCAATCCCAGCGCGCTTACGAAGAGAAGTGATCGATAGTACATACAACCTCGCTAGTGCTGCTTGCTTACTTTGGTTTCTTGGCGAAGTCGCCGTACAGCAGGTCTTCGACGAATTCGACGCATTTGAATTCAATCAAGCGCGCGCCCTTCTCCACATGACGATAGAGCGGCATCTTGATCTTCCATGGCTTTGAGAACACTTTCGGATCTTCGAGGGTGGCTTCATAAGACAGGACGTCCGGCCCAATCAAGGTGTAGCGTTCCACCACGTGCAAAGCATCGCTGTGGAAGTTCCCTGAACGGTCCAGCCAGGTTCGCTCATCCTGGCCAGTCACGTCAATCACTAGCGTCTCACCGTCCCATTTGCCGAAAGATTGGCCCATCCAGGAATCGGCCGGCGCGGGACCGGGATCCTTCAGGAAAACGTTGCGAACCGCGCCATCGTACTGATAGGCGAAGAAAATAGCCTTTGCGCTTTGGAAAATCTGAAACGGATACGGCATGTAGTTGGCCCGCGGCACGCCCGGCAGGTAGCATCGGATCTCGGGATCGAGACTCAACCGGTTTTGAAAATTCTTCTTCTTCGTTTCCAGAGCGGCCGGCAGGTACGGAATTTCGCCGCCGTCCACCACGCCCATTCCGCCGGGGTCGGCGGTCAGCGTTCCGGCCGCGGTCACCAGCCCTTGGCGGGCGGCGTGATCCTGAAGGTCCCAATTGGCGGTATTGAGAGCCTGCCAAATGCCGTTAAAATTCGGATGCCCGTCGGGCCCCTTGGGGGCCTTGTAAACCTGCTGAGCTACAACCGGCGTACTCGCTACCAGGAGCATCGCCAACATGCCGCTGGCACAGATGGCCCAGCCTTGGAACTTCGTTCGCATCAAATCTTCTCTCCATTCCCCTGCGGATCCGTGGCGGAGTCAACAGACCTCAAATCATGATACACTCCCCGCTATGCGAAAGGTCGGATGGATACTCTTAGCCACCGCCGCCCTGGCTCAGGCGCCGACATTCCAGCCCATTGGAAACATGAGCGAGCTCATGATAAGCATCATCTACCCGGCCTCGGATGCAATCTTCTATGTCGATCGCAACCCGCCAACCAAGGACCTGGACTGGAACAACCTGAGTAACCAGGCGCTTATGCTCGCCGAATCGGGCAATTTGCTTTTGATGCCCGGAAGGGTGCGCCCCAAGGGCAATTGGATTGCCGATTCCAAGATGATGATCGACGCCGGCGCCGCTGCCTACAAAGCCGCCAAAGCTCACAATCTGGATGGAGTCCGGGCGGTCAATGACGCTCTTTACGCATCTTGCGTCACGTGCCACGCGGAGTACCGTGACAATTACCTGAAGCCGAAGCGGCCGTAACGGCTATTGCACTTTCACAAAAGCGGGATCGCCGAACTTCTTGTCGTCAATCGGGACATTCGTCCGGATCTGCGTCAACTGAATAGCGTCGCGCCCGTCCAGCCACGCCAGGATCAAATGGAACGGAAACTTGATCCCGTCCACGTCCCGGTAATCCGCGAAGTCGATCTGAGTTGGAACCCGGCCGATCGGCGTCCGGCCATAACGCACCATTCGCAAGAGCAGGCCCGACACTTTGTCGAAGTACAAAGTTGTCAGAAGGCCATTGGGACCGGTTCCTTGCACAACATTGACCACCCGATCCTGCCCAATCCCCTTGTTCGCATCGCCCGCGGTTTGAGCGGCTGGTCCGGGAAGATCGCTGATGGTGGCCGGGGAGCTGACGCGCAAATTGCCGAGAGCCTGCTTGATGCGCCCCGGAAATGACAACAGCGCATCCACTCTGGCCCCGTCCAGCTCAGTCCCAGTCAGCTCGTATTCGGATAACACCGCGAGCGGTGTCTTGATCCAACCAGCGCGGCCGTTATAGCTTCGAATGCTGTCGCCTCGCCCCGTGGCGGCCTTGAACTCGATCAGCGTGGTGCGCTTGTCCGGAGCTTTCGCAAAAATCTGGACTTGACCATCGCCTCCGAAACCACCGAACCCGAAGCTGGTGCCCGTGGCGACATAGCTGGTGAGGCTGTTCAAGCGCTCGGCGCCGCCGACTGCTTGAATGTACTTATCAAAAATCTCGCCGGCCGAAG
>JAYTVY010000649.1:0-3402 GCA_043743755.1 Bryobacterales bacterium
GGGTTTACCTGCCCACCTGGCGCCACAAATACTTCGACACCATCGCCCATACTTATCTGTCTACCATTCACCTGCTGCTGCATCGTCAGGATGCCGCGCTGTATTGTAATGCCGCGACTGCGATCTTCACGCTATGGCCGCGCCTCACGGGGATCCCCGTGGCTTTGAATGTGGATGGCCTGGAGCGCAATCGCAAGAAATGGAACCGGCTGGCCCAGGCGTGGTACCGAATGTCGGAGTGGCTGGCCACCTGGTGTCCCAGCCGGGTGGTGACGGACGCAGAGAAGATCGCCGAGTATTATCGCGAGCGGTATGGAAAAGCGTCCACCTTCATCCCTTATGGCGCCGAGGCGGGCGAGGTAGCGGGCAGGGAAGCGCTGGATCGCCTGGGACTTGAGCGCGGGCAGTATTTTCTATATGTGAGCCGGATGGAGCCCGAGAATAACGCGCTGCTGGTGCGGGAGGCCTTTGAGCGGACCGCTAGCGAACTGAAACTCGCTCTGATCGGCGATGCGCCATACGCGGATGAGTACATCGGACGCGTGCGGGACACCAACGATCCGCGGGTAGTGATCCCCGGCGCGATTTACGGGACGGGATATCACCAGCTTCAGTCCAATTCTTTCGCGTATATTCATGCCACTGAAGTGGGCGGAACGCATCCGGCGTTGATTGAGGCCATGGGCCGCGGAGCGCTGGTGCTGTACTTGAACACGCCGGAGAACGCCGAGGTAGCGCAAGGGGTGGCGATTCCATTCGAGCGGGACACTCTGCGGCAGAAACTGGAAGAAGCGCTGGCGCTGTCCGATGCCGAGCAGGACGATTATCGAAAGCGGGCCGTCGCACGGGTGCTGGAACGATATGGGTGGGACGCGGTTACAGACCGGTATGAGCAGGTGTTCGTGGAACTCGCGCGCTAAATTATGGGTGTGCCGCAATATCGCTGTTGGGTTGAGATTTCGCTGGATCGCATCGCGGAGAATTTCCATGCCGTCCGCGAGGTGGTGGGCGGCGATGTCGAGGTAATGCCGGTAGTAAAGGCGGACGCGTACCGGCACGGCGCGATTGAGGTTTCACGGCGGCTGGTCCGCGAGGGCGCAGCTTGGCTGGCGGTAAGCAGCGTCGAGGAAGGCGTTGCGTTGCGCGATGCCGGAATCATGACGCGCATTCTGGTGATGGCCGACTTTCTCCCCTTCGAGCGTCCGGCGCTGGTTGAATACAACCTGACGCCCGTGATCCATGCGCTGGAGGACATCGCTGCATGGGACCAACTGGCGAGGGAACGTGGAACCACGGCGTCGTACCATCTCAAGATTGACAGCGGGATGGGCCGGTTGGGTACACGAGCGTTGGCGCCGGAGATCGCTCGCGCGGTGGGCGCCGCCCGGAGCGCTCACCTCGAAGGGCTGATGACGCATTTTGCGTCCGCAGCCGACTACACGGGCACGCAAACCGAGGAACAGATGCAGAACTTTGACCGCGTCTGCACCGGCTTGGCCGGCTGCGGAGTGAATCCGCCGTTCATTCACTTGTCGAGCACGATTCCGGTAGCGTATGGACGGCGCAATGCGTGGCAGCGCCTGGTGCGGCCAGGGCATGCGATTTACGGATACGTCTCGCCGCCTGCAAGAGGCGTGGGTCCGCAACGCATGTTGCAAGTAAAACCGGCGCTCACCTGGAAAGCGGCAATTCTGGCGATCAAGGATCTACCGGAGGGCGCGCTGGTTGGCTATGGCGGCATGTTTCGGACGCCGCGGCCAATGCGCGTGGGAGTGCTGGCGGCGGGCTACGCGGATGGCATCCCGCATCGTTTGGGAAACCGCGGCCGCGTGATAGCCGCGGGACACCTGGTTTCAATCATCGGCGCGGTCTCGATGGATCTAACCACCATAGACCTGACGTTGAGTCCGTCCCTGCGCGTAGGCGACGCAGTCACTTTGCTAGGCGCCGAGGGCGACGTGAGTATCGACGCCCAGCAGATCGGCCGCCTGGCGGGGAGTATTTCGTACAGCGTGCTATGCGGAATCAGCGCCCGCGTAAAGCGCGTCTATTTGTAGGGCGGACCCCCAGGTCCGCGCGGGGCCCCCAGGCCCCGCTTTTCCAGGCAAAGAATCCAGTGCGCGAAACGGCGGCGCCGATCAACTCTTCTTCTAGTGGGCTTGGGTTTCAAGGTCCGGACGTACCCGTAGCTCAGCTCTTTGGTCTTCTTCAGCAGGCTATCGGGAACCGTGACGTATTCCTTCATGACGGCGCCATACGCCTCAAACAGCGTGGTGTTGTACTTCTTCAGAAACTTCTCACGTTCATCCCGGGGGAGCCGTAACGCCAGCGTACCCGATGGATTCAGGTACGTGAACATGTGCCCATTCATTGAAGTGTAAGGATTGGCGGCGCCCTTGCGTTCCACCTCCAGATTGGTGGAAACCAGTTTTTCGTAGAGCTCCAGCTTGTCCGCGGGGATATTATGCTCTTTCCGCGTGCCCACGGCTACACGTCGAGATTCCGCACATCCAGCGCGTTTTCCTCGATGAACTTGCGGCGGCTTTCCACATCCTCGCCCATGAGCGTCGAGAAGATCACTTCGGTGGGCTCGATGTCCAGCAGATCCACCTTCAGCAGCGTGCGCGTTTCCGCGTTCATGGTGGTTTCCCAAAGCTGCCCGGCGTTCATTTCCCCCAGCCCCTTGTAGCGCTGGACACTGACCTCGCGGGTTCCTTCGCTGCGGATGTGCTCCAGCAAATCGCGCCAGTTTGTTTGTGTCTCAGACCGATTTTCCTTGGTGACGGTAAACGGTGGATGGTTGAACTTGGCGATCTGTTTGGCCATGGCGCGCAGGCGGCGGTACTCGGGCTGGCCAGCCAACTCGACATCAATGAAGCGCGCCGCGTTGGTGGCATCGCGGTACCCCACCTTCCACGCATCGTGCTCGGGTTCGGGCTCGATAGTCGCGTCGATCTTGGCTTCCTTCAGCGCCGCGGCCACCGGCTCCAGGTGCGCCTTCTCGTGAAAATCGGCTTTGCTGTCGATGTGGAAATCGATGTTCGAAAGAACCTCCACCACGCGGCGGTCGCGCAGGCGCCGCTCCAGCCGGGAGGAGATCTGCAAGAACTCATCCAGGGACATCAGGAAAGCGCGCAACTCGCCGGCTTCCAGTTTTGCCCCGGCTGCCGTGCCAACCGAAAGATTCTCGGTGGCCCTGCGCAGGATCTCGCGGGTAAATTCCTTGTCGTCTTTAATGTACTTCTCGCTGCGCCCCTTCTTGATGCGGTACAGCGGCGGCTGGGCGATGAAGACGTTGCCGCGCGTGATCAGAGCTTGCATGTGGCGGAAGAAAAACGTAAGCAGCAGTGTCCGGATGTGCGATCCATCTACATCGGCGTCGGTCATGATGATGATGCGGTG
>JAYTVY010000650.1:0-3940 GCA_043743755.1 Bryobacterales bacterium
CCGACCAACGCCCTTAACGGACGTTCAGCGGTTTTGAAGACCGTGCCTGCCACCGGGCAAGATGAACCCCCGCAGGCATTCTACCGCAGGCGCACGGGCTATCCTGTAAGCGGAGGGCAATCGCGATGTATCCTCTCAAAAAAGGCAAGACCGCCAGCCAGGCCCATGTCGGTCTGCCGGATGGCACGTTCGAGGAAGAGCATGGGCGCAAGGGCTTCTACGGAAAATCGGCGCACCTCTACCATGCGCATCCGCCCACCGGCTGGATACGATTCGAGGGCAAGCTCCGGCCGCACTGTTTCGACCTCAATAATCTGAAGCCGTCCGACCTGGCCGACGCCGAAGGCTCGCCTGCAGCCTTCCTTGGCAATCATGACGTACGGCTGTATGTCTCGCGCCGCTCGGAGCCGATGCCGTTCTACTTCCGCAATGCCGATGGCGACGAGCTCTATTTCGTGCACCGGGGCCAGGGCGTCATTGAGACCGATTTCGGGCCATTGAAATTCGAGAAGGGCGATTACATCGTGATCCCGCGCGCGGTGACGTATCGGATAATTCCCGAAACGCGCGACAACTTTTTCCTGATCATCGAATCGCAGGGCGAATTCGACCAGCCGGAAAAAGGTCTTATCGGCCAGCACGCATTATATGACCCGGCAGTGATCGTGACGCCGGAGCCGGCGCCGCTGCTGGACGATCACAACGAATGGGAAGTGCGCATTAAAGCCTCCGGCGAACTATCCAAAGTCGTCTATCCCTGGAATCCCATGGATGTGGTGGGCTGGAAGGGCGACCTCACCGTGTGGAAGATCAACATGCGCGACATCCGGCCCATCATGAGCCATCGCGCGCACCTGCCGCCCAGCGCGCACACTACATTCGTGACGCAAGGTGCGGTTGTGTGCAGTTTCCTGCCGCGGCCGCTCGAAGAAGACGAAGACGCGCTGCGCGTCCCGTTCTTCCACCGCAACACCGATTACGACGAGTTCCTGTTCTATCACGACGGCGATTTCTTCAGCAAGGACAACATCAAGCCGGGCATGGCCACGCTGCATCCACGCGGCATCCATCACGGGCCTCATCCCAAAGCGCTGGCCAATCAGAAAAAGAAAACTCACACAGACGAATACGCTGTGATGCTGGACGGGCTGAATCCCATCGACGTCCTGCCCGCCGGCGAAAGCGTCGAGTGGAAAGAGTACTGGGCCAGTTGGATGGAGAAGAAGCCGGTCGAGACCCGATGATTGTCGACCCCGCCTCGGCCGATTACCACGACGTATACAAACTGATGATCGGGGCCATTGTGCCGCGGCCCATCGCGTTTGTCTCCTCTATCAGCCCCGAGGGTGTGCGCAATCTGGCGCCCTTCAGCTTCTTCACGGGAATCAGCGCTAATCCGCCGGTCATCTGTTTCTGTCCGATGGTGCGCGGGCGCGACAGCTCCGCCAAGGACACGCTGAACAACATTCGTGCCACCCAGGAGTTCGTGGTGAACATTGTGTCCGAGGAGTTCGCCCAGCAGATGAATATTTGCTCAGCGGAAGTCGCTCCGGAAGTGGATGAATTCGAGACATCCGGGCTGACTCCGGTTTCCAGCGATCTGGTGCGCGCGCCGCGAGTGCGGGAATCGCACATTCAGATGGAGTGCCGGCTGGTGCAAATCGTAGAGGTGAGCGCCAAACCGCTGGGGGGCAGTATCGTGATTGGCGAAGTAGTTCGTTTTCACCTGGATGATGCGCTGGTAGAGAATTTCCGCATCGATCCTGACAAGCTGCACCCCATAGGACGCATGGGCGGTCCGTCCTATACCCGTACAACCGACAGATTCGACCTGATTCGGCCGAAGTAAAGGACAGGACCGCAACCCGATCATGTTAAAATTGATCAGACGCCGCCCGGTGCCCGGATGAGCAGATTCAAACCTTCCCCCGTCCAGCCCCTCGCGCGGCCCGTCGCCACCCTGCCAGCCATTCCGCTGAACCCGGAAACACCTCTTCCGGTGCTGCCTTCCAACAGAACTGCGTCCGCGGCGGCCCGGACGGAACACAAGAATTTCCTCCAATCCATCGGTTACTTCGCGCTGGTTATCTATATCTTTTCATGGGCGAGTTACATCAACGAAATTAGCATTGCCTATTTCGGGATAAAACCGTACCTGACCATGATCACCGGCCCCGTCGCGGCTTTGGCGCTGCTGGCCGGCGGCAGCATGATGCGCGGATTCAAGACGCGCGTCGGCTTCTATTGGACAGCGCTGCTGGTGTGGATGTTGATTGGCGCGCCTTTCAGCGTATGGAGATCCGATACTTTGAAGAATCTCCTGGATTACGGCCCCAAGGTCCATATAATTTTCTTCCTGATGTGCGCCGCCTTGTTCACCGTGAAGGATTGCCGGGTGATGATTTACGCGAACCTCGCCGGGGGCTTTATCCTGGTGGCGCTGTGTTTCATGGTCGGCAAGATAGATGCCAGCCGTTTCGTGATTCCCAGCGGATCTTTCTTGAACCCCAATGCGCTGGCGCTTCAATTACTGGTGGCGGCGTGCCTGTTCATCATGCTGGTGATGCACCGGAACATGCTGGTGCGGATCATCGGACTGGTGGGCATTGGAACTTCGCTTCCTTTCATCCTTAAGACCGCGTCGAGAGGCAGCTTTGTAGCCATCCTGGCGGTACTGGTCGCGCTCTTTTTCACGGTGCAGCGGACGGCCCGGTTCAAGATGGTGATCGCGGTGATGGTGCTGGCCGTACCAGCGCTGATGGTGGTGCCGCCCACGGCTCTGAACCGCATCGTCAACATCGCCATCATGTCCGAACAGCAGACCGAGGACGAGACTTACGCCCTGTCCAGCCAGCTCTCGCGCCAGGAACTATTGAAGGAAAGCCTGAAGTACACGGTGACTCATCCCATATTCGGCGTGGGGACGGGCGAGTTCGGGGCGGCGGTCTGGGGCGATGGACAGAAGGCCGGAATACGCACCGCCTGGGCCGGGACGCACAATACCTTCACGCAGATCAGCGCCGAATGCGGAATCCCCGCGCTGATTTTTTACACGGCGGTGGTCTTTTTGTGCATCCGCATGAACCGGAGGTTGTATAAGGCTACGCGCGGCGATCGCGCGATGGAGGACATTTCGAGTATCGCCCTGACGCTCTACCTCACCATGGTGGCGTTCGCGGTGAATACGTTTTTCTTTCACACCGCCTATGGGTATTATCTTTCGACTCTGGCGGGCCTCTCCGTCGCATTACAGTTTGCCAGCGCGCCGAGGTTGAACGCGGCCGCGCCGGTCCGAAATGCGACCCCAGCCGGTCCGGCGGCGCTCGCGTACCGGTTTCCGGGTCTCAAGGTCTGAAGCCGACGGGCGATTGTGAACCAGCCGGGCATTACCAATCTCTCCCAGGGGCCGTGCCTTCCTGCTAAGATGGGCGGGAAATACCTTTGAAAAGGGGCCAATGAGTAAAGAAGACAGCATAGAAGTAACTGGTACCGTAGTCGAAAAATTCCCCTCCGGATTGTTTAGCGTTCAGCTCGAGCAGGAGCGCACGGTGCTTGCGCACTTGGCGGGCAAGTTGCGCCGCAACCGCATCCGCGTGCTTGCCGGCGATCGCGTGACCCTCGAACTCTCGCCCTACGATTTGACGAAGGGCCGCATTACGTATCGCCACAAGTAGGCGGCCGTCTCTCCCCCCTACCGTGATCCATATCTTGTTCGTCTTCGGCACCCGGCCCGAGGCGATCAAACTCTCTCCTCTCATTCGCGAACTTCAAGCCGACGGTCGATTCCGCGTTTCGGTCTGCGTCACCGCGCAGCATCGCGCGATGCTCGATCAGGTTCTGGACGTGTTCCGGATCACTCCGGACTACGACCTGAACGTAATGACGCCCGGGCAAACGCTGACGGAGGCCTCGGCGCGGATTCTGGCCGCACTCGATCCCG